>JAQULY010000327.1 GCA_028718445.1 Kiritimatiellia bacterium | reverse complement strand
CGAGCACCGCTGGCTGAACCGCTCCGTCGAGACGGCCCAGCGTCGCGTTGAGCAGCAGAACTTCTCGATCCGCAAGCGCACGCTCGAATATGACGATGTGATGAACAAGCAGCGCGAGGTGATCTACGCCTTCCGCGGGGGCATCGTGCGCGCCGCGCCCGAAGAGGTGCGCGCGCGCATCCTGGATGTGATCAACGACCTGCTCCTGACGCAATGCGAGAGCCTGCTGGCCAGCCCGAAGGAAGCGCGCGTGGACGAACTGGTCGAGTGGGTGCAGATGTCCTTCCCGGTGGCCGTGCGCGCGGAAGAGTTGCGACCGCTGGCCGGACAGACCGAGGCCGCCGCCGAGATGCTCTTCAAGCGCGTCGAAGAGGCTTACCTGCTGAAGTGCAGCCTCGAGGATCAGCAGGTGCTGCCGGTCATGGAGCGCCAGGTTGTGCTGCATGCCATAGATACCCAGTGGCAGGAGTATCTGCGCTCGATGGACGAGTTGCGACATGGCGTCGGCCTGCGTGCCTACGGGCAGCGCGATCCGCTGGTCGAGTACAAGCGCGAGGCCTTCTCGATGTTCGAGGAACTGATGGGCACCATCAAGTCCGAGATTGCGCAGTCCGTGTTCCGCGCCTCCACTTCGCTGGACACGCTCCAGCGCATGATGGGCCGCGCCTTGCGTGCGCGCCAGCGTTTCGTGCACGACGAGGTCAGCGTGCTGGGAGGTCACCCCGGCGCGCACCCCGCCGCTCCGGAAGGCGTGCTCGCCTCAGCCGCGGCCGACTTTGACCGTGCCGTCGCCAGCATGGCGCCCGCGCCCAACAAGGCGCCCGCGCCCATGCGCCGCGACATTCCCAAGGTCGGTCGCAACGACGATTGTCCCTGCGGCAGCGGGAAGAAATACAAGAAGTGCTGCGGAAAAAATACCTGAGCGCTCATTCGCAGATGGATTGCCGGTTGCCTGTGTTCCATCCGCCATGTCCCACCCAGTAACACGCCATTTGCCGACGCTCGCAGCCCTGGCTTCGGGACTGATGCTGTACTCGGCCTTCCCGCCGGTGGCGCAGACGGACGCCGCCTGGTTCGCGCTGGCGCCCCTGCTGCTGGCGTTGCGACGCGCTTCGCCGCGCGCCGGCTTCCGCCTGGGTTGGCTGACGGGGTTTGTCTTCTGGCTGGGATCTTTGTCCTGGATCTGGAAACTGATCGGCAACGGCGGGCCGTGGGCGCTCGTGTTGCTCGGTCACGCCGCGCTGGCGGCCTACTGCGCCCTCTACTTGGGACTGTTCGGAATGCTTTCCGCCTGGTTGTGGCGCGACGGTCGCCTGAATGGCGCACCGTGGCGTCGACTGGGCGTCGTGCTGCTTTGGCAGCCGCTGCTCTGGGCCGGGTTGGAGTACCTGCGCGGCGAAGCGCTGACCGGCTTCCCGTGGAACGCGCTGGGTGTCAGTCAATACCGTAACCTGGCGTTGATCCAACTGGCCGCCTGGGGCGGCGCCGGCGCCGTCTCGCTCCTGCTGATGGCGGTCAATGGCGGAATTGCCGCCATGGTGCAGCGTACCTGGGACGACCTGAACGTGCGGCGTCGCCGTCGCCCCCTGACCGGCGACGTTCCGGATGCACCTGCCGACACGTCCCCCACCCCGCCAACTCGCGTCTTCATGCTCCGTTCCGTCGAGTTGCTCCTCGCTATGCTGACCGTGGCGGGCTGCTGTCTCTGGGGCATCAAGCGCCTGCAGGCCGTGGAACGCGAGTCCGCCGGCGCGCCGCGTCTGCGGCTGGCGCTGATCCACCCCGACGCGCCCTCCATATTTGAGCGCAACGACGCCGGTCTGGAGCAATTGTCCGCCGATCTGCTCGCCTACACGGAACTGGCCGCCGCCGCCAAGCCGGATCTCTGCATCTGGCCTGAGACCACACTGCCGGGCGCCATTCCACTGGATGCGTCTACCCTCGCGCTGGCCAGCAATGCCGTCGCGCGCGCCTGCGCGCCGTTGCTGGCAGGCGGCGTTGAAATCGAACCGGGGCCGGGCTGGGAATGGCAGGTTGGCGCGCACATCTACAACGCCGCCTTTCTGTTCGATCGTCTGGGGAACCCCGCGAGGTCCTACCGCAAGCAGCACCTGGTGCCCTTCGGCGAGTACATTCCCTTCGACCGCTACTTCCCGTGGCTGACACGCCTGTCGCCGATCGGCTATAGCTGCAGTCCCGGCACGGCCAGCACCATCATGCGCATACCGGCCCCCGGACGCGCCGCGGATGCCGCGTCGCTGATGGTGCCGATCAGCCCGTTGATCTGCTTTGAAGACACCATGCCGTATCTCTCGCGTCGCGCCGCCCACGCCGGCGCGCGCCTGCTGATCAACCTGACCAACGATGCCTGGTTCGACGGCTCCTGCGAGTCCGAGCAACATCTCGCCCAGGCGGTCTTCCGTTGCGTCGAGAACGGTCTGCCGATGGTGCGCTGCGCCAACAGCGGCGTCACCTGCACGATCAACGCCGCCGGCCGCATCAATCGCCGCCTGGGAACGGGACGCGGTTCGGGCATGGCCGGTTTCCTCTACGACGAACTGGCAGTACCGGACAGCCTCGCGCCGACATTGTACCGCCGCTACGGCGACCTGCTGCTGGGTATCCCCGGCGCAGTCCTGGCGCTCGCGCTGCTCGCGCGCATCCTATGGGCGCGACGCCGCCACGCCGCACCGACTGATCCATCGCCAGCGATCGTTACGCCGCCATGAGCTTTGTGCCGCAACATCTCATCCTGGTGTCGCCGAATTGGCTGGGCGATGTCATTCTGGCGCTGCCCGCCTTCGAAGCCTGGCGGTGTGCTGCGCCCGCAGCGCGCGTGACGGTCGTGGCCAAGCCGTCCGTGGCCCCGGTCTGGCGCTTGTGCGCCGGAGTGGATGCGCTCGTCATCCTGCCGCCAGGATTGCCTGGCACGGAACGCGCCATCCGCCGGGTGCGCGAGTGCCGCGGCGATGCGGCCCTGCTCTTGCCAAACTCCTTCCGCGCCGCCTGGATCGCCTGGCGCGCCCGCGTGCCGCGGCGGCGCGGCACCGACGGTCAATTGCGCGGCTGGATGCTGACGGAGCGCGTCGCGCTCGCGGATCTCACGAAACGCCATCAGGCGTTGGAGAATTTCCGTCTCTTCGATCTGAACATGCCCTCCGTCGCGCCGGCCCCGCGACTCACAGTCCCAGCCGAGGAGTCCGCGCGTGCCGCCGCCAAAGCAGGCTTGCGCAAGGACATGTTCTATGTGGCCCTGCTCCCCGGCGCGGCGCGCGGCGAATCCAAGCGTTGGCCGGCGGAGCATTTCGCGACAGCCGCGCTGCGCGTGGCGGACGCCTTCCCAACCTTGCGTTACGTCGTCTGCGGCACCGCCGCCGAGGCGCCCATCTGCCGCGCGGTGGCAGCGGCGCTCGGAGAACGGGCGACCGATCTATCGGGGCGCACCACACTGCCGGAGCTGGCGGCGTTGCTGTCGCAATGCCGCGCAGTCTGCTGCAATGACAGCGGCGGCATGCATCTCGCAGCCGCCACCGGTGTGCCGGTAATCGCGGTCTTCGGGCTGACCGATCCCGCCAAGACAGGGCCGCTGGGCAGCCATTGCACCGTGATCGCCCCGTCCGGCATCCGTCCGGCGCGCGATATTCCCAGACGCTCCGCCGAGGCGCTGCGAGCGCTGGCCTCGATCCCGGCGGAACGCGTGACGGAAGCTTTGATGGAGGTGTTGTTCCGGTGAGCAACGTCCTGCGACGCGCGGCATTGGTTGGCGCCATGACCGGTATCAGCCGTCTGGCCGGCCTCGTGCGCGAGCAGTTGATGGCCCATGCCTTCGGCACTGGCCTTGCCAAGTCGGCCTTCGACGTGGCCTTCCGGATTCCCAATCTGTTCCGGCGCCTGTTTGGCGAGGGCGCGCTCTCGGCTGCGTTCATCCCGGTTTACACCGAGACCCGGGAAAGGGAGGGACCCGAAGCCGCCAACCAGCTGGCCGGTCGCATAGCAGGGCTATTGATCGCCACGTTGAGCCTGTTGACGGCGTTGGGCATTCTCCTGGCGCTGGCGCTGCAGTGGCAGCTTCCGGCAGATAGCCGATGGAGCGCCATTCTGCCGTTGTTGCGCATCATGTTGCCGTATGCACCACTGATCTGCCTGGCGGCGTTGGCCATGGGAATCCTCAATGCGCTCAAGCATTTCGCCATGCCCGCGCTGGCGCCAGTCTTTCTGAACCTCGTCTGGATCGTCGCGCTGGTCGCGGTCTGCCCCTGGCTGCCGAACGATCCCTTCATCCGTATTCGCGTCGTCGCCTGGGCGGTCTTGGTCGCGGGTGTAATTCAGATTGGCGTACAGGTCCCGGCGCTCCGCCATCGCGGCGTGCCCTTGCGTCCTGCATTCGACTGGCGTGGCGACGCGCGCGTTGCGCGCATACTGCGTCTGATGGCGCCCATGGCGTTGGGAGCCGGTCTGGTGCAGATCAATGTCTGCGTGGACGGCGTGCTGGCCATGTGGGCCGCGCCCTGGGGGCCGTCCGCGCTAGAATACGCGGAGCGCCTCGTCTATCTGCCGATGGGCATTGTCGGTAACGCCTTTGCCACGGTCTTGCTGCCCACCATGTCGTCCCACGCCACCGCGAAAGATCATGCCGGCATGCGGGAAACGCTCGAGCGCGCATTGCGCAATGTCGCCGTAATCATGGCACCTATGGCTATCGGCCTCACCGTGCTGGCATTGCCGGTCGTGACCTTGATCTACCGACTTGGAAACGGCGCCTTCCAGGCGGAATCCGCGATTCAGACTGCGCGTGCGCTGGCGGGCTATGCGCCCGGACTGCTGGTCTTCAGTCTCTATAAGGCGATCACGCCGGCCTTCTATGCCTTGCAGGACACGCGCACGCCGATGCGCGTGGGCGTGTTTGGTGTCGTACTGAACTTCTCGCTTAACGTTCTATTCGTGGTCACTTGGCCGGCTGGATGGAAGCACATGGGTATCGCCGTCGCCACCGTGTTGACCAGCATCGTCAACTGCGTCACGCTGGCTGTCGTGCTGCGACGGCGCATTGGCGCACCGCGCCTGGCGCCTTTCGCCCGCGTCTGCGGCGCGGCGCTGGTCGCCGCGCTGGTCATGGGGGTGGCGGCCGTTTTCGCCGAGCGCGCCGCGATGGATTACCTGGCGCCCCGCCTGGCGCTCAAGCTGGCGCAGGTCCTTTCGGTCAGCGGCGCCATCGCGGTCGGCGCGCTGTTGTATGGAGCGCTGATCCGTCTCTTCTGCCCATTCGCGACGGCGGAGTTGCTGGACGATCTGCGGCACCGCAAGCGGGCCTAGCGTAAGGGCCACCGTTGAGCGTTCAGACGCCGAACTCTCAACGCTGAACTCTCAATGAGGTTCACTGAGAAATTGGTGGACGACCACGGCGACGACAACGGCTGACAATCGAGTGCCCGGCCAATCGTCCGCGGTCGTCGTCGCCGTGGTCGTGCCAGCGAAACCGCCAGGTACTTGCGCAAGACCATAGGGATGAATCACTGGAGACGGCGGTCCCCGCCGTTCCGTGAAACCGGCCGGGACGGCCGGCTCCACCGGCACCTGTGAGGCTTGAGCGTTCGGCGTTGAACGTTCGGGTTCTCAGACCAGAATGGCTGAGGCAGCGGCGTCAGAGTTGCACGCGCAGTCCGTCATAGCTGAGCTGCACCCAGGGCGGCAACTGCGCCGAAAGCTGTGCATGGTCAATGTCATGGCACAGATGTGTCAGTAGCGCGCGCGGAGCGCCAATGCGGCTCAACACGGCCAGACTCTCCTCCACATTGAGGTGCGTGGGGTGCGGGCGATAACGCAGGGCGTCGAGAATCATCAGGTTGACGCCGTGCAGCAGCGACACGCTGGCCGCCGGAAGCGACTGGCAATCGGGCGCGTAGCCGAAGCTGCGTCCGCGCCAGTTCAGGCGGAAGCCCTGCGTGCGGCCATCGCCGTGGGCCACCTCGAACGGCACAACCTCCAGATCGTCCGGCCCGGCATGGGCGGCCTTCAGGGGAGCAACCCGAAACGGCGCCTCCACGGGCTGCATGCTGACCTTGGGACGGAAAAGCCCCTTCTGACAAGGCTTGGTCATGTAGCTGAAGATACGTTGCAGCTCCACAATCGTTTCGGTGGCGGCGTAGACGGGAATGGCGTGGCCGTCCTGAATGGTATTGAAGCGCCTGATGTCGTCCAGTCCGAAGACGTGATCGGCGTGGGCGTGGGTGAAGAGCAGGGCATCGAGCTGGCGCAGGTCATGTTCCAGCGCCTGTTCGCGAAACTCGGGCGGCGTATCTATGACCACGCACGTCTCGCCGGCGCGCACGTAGAGGCCGGAACGGCGCCGGCGGTTGCGCGGGTCCTTGGATCGGCAGACGGGACAGTCGCACCCGATCATCGGCACGCCCGTCGAAGTGCCGGTACCGAGGAACAGGAGTTCGAAACTATTCATGCCGACGTTTTCTCACGGTCCTGCCGTCAACCGGCCCGTGCCACTGGCTGTGGCTGGTAACGTCCATGTTCCAGACAGGCGGCATAGACCGC
>JAQULY010000326.1:401-6589 GCA_028718445.1 Kiritimatiellia bacterium | reverse complement strand
CTCAGCGAAGCGGCCGCCGTGCTGATGGTGTGGAGCAACCAAAACGAGGCCATATCGCCGTTGGCGACTTCGATGATGTCATGGCTGGGCCGGCGTTGGCGCTGGTTAAGGGCCGCGATTTTCGCATGCAACTTGCCCAGCAGGCTGGCGAGCATGGGCTGCAGGCCGGCAATGGCATCGATGGTCAGGCCAGGGGCCATGAAGGACGGATCGATCTCGAAGCCTTCGTCCGCCGCCCGCCGCAGCCTGAGCACGGGAAAGCTGACATGGTCGTCGCGCGGCTCCAATTGAGACAGCAACCGTACTTGCTTGTTCAGATAGGCGACTTCGACGTTGACGCTATCGGCGAACAGGTCCGCCGTGTCGCTTGCCACCTGCGTGTAGCGCGCGCCATTCGCCCTCGCGGCGGCATCCGCCACATTGCCGCCAGCCGTCTTCAGTATCGGCAAGGCGGCGAAAAACGTAAAGGTTTGCTCGCTCGCGGGCAGTTGACTGAGATCGACTTCGCTTGGCAGTTTGTCGGTGGAGGGGGCCTCAACAATGTCGCCATCCTGAAAGATGAGGGACATCGTATTGATCGACAACACGTTGTTGCTCAACTGGTCCTCATGGACGGACAACGCGCGCACTCCCCACAGGTGCGGGTTGATCGCCGAGGCAATTCTTTGCAGCCGGGCTTCATGGTAGCGGTCCGTTTGTTGGAATTGTTGAGGTGCCAGGGGCAAGCCTTCAGTCCAGAGGACCTTTGATGGCAATCGCATCGCGCTCTCCGTGTAGGTGGTTGGCAGTCCAGTCTATCCGCAAAACAAGAGTGCAAATCCCGCCCAGTCCCTCTGCGCTTGACCCTGCGCAAGCCCGGGCCATCGTCTTCAATAAATACTGGGGCGGTCCCGGCTGTCGTGAAGAGGAGTATCCCGATGAAAGACCTGCTGCCGTTCGTTGAGCGCGAGCTAAGACTGTTTGGCGACTACTTCAGCCGCTTCCGCGAGCGGCATCCCGGCATCGCCGGAGACCTGTTGCTCAACGGCGACAGCGGCGGCGACCCCGACATCCGATGCCTGACGCAGGCGGCGGCCGTGCTCAACGCCAGAACCGCCAAGAAGCTCGACGACGACCTCCCCGAACTGACCGCCTCCTTCCTGGACATGTTGGCGCCGCACCTTCTGCGCTCCTTCCCGTCTTGCGGAATTATCCGCTTCGAGCCCGCCGGGGGCCATGGCAAACGGGCCAGCGCCAAGACGACGGTGCCGCGCGGCGCCTTGCTCAAGACGGCGGAGCGCAAGCGCGATGGTGTGATTTGCAAGTTCGTGACCGCCTTCGCGGTGCCGCTGGCCCCCATTTCGGTGACTGCGGCCGCATTTTCGCCTACGACAAGGGCGCCCGCCGGCACCCGCCTGCCGCCCGGTGCGGGAGCCGAGATCGCCGTCACCGTCGAATGGACGCCGGAGGCATCCAACCCGTCCGGTTTTCCCGTGGACAGCCTGCGCCTGTTCATCGACGGCGAGCCGTCGTTTTGCGCGGCCCTACTCGACGCGCTTTTTTTGCGCACCGTCTGTACCTATGTGGAAGTCGACGACGGGCGCTGGCTAAGCCTTGGCACGAACCCGCTGGCACCCGTCGGGCTGGACGCAAACGAGGCGCTGATCCCATTTTCGGCGAAGTCGCAGGCGGCGTTCCGTTTGCTGACCGAGTACTTCTGTTTCCCAGCGAAGTTCAATTTCCTCGACATCCAGTTGGCTCCTCTGGCTACACGCTTGCCTTCTGGATGCCGGCGGGTGACGCTGCATTTCTGTATGGCCGGGCTGGCTGAGGATAGCAACGCCGCGCGCCTGCTCAGGTCGCTCGACGCACAACACCTGGTCGCCGGGTGCACGCCGGTTGTCAACTTGTTCAAGCAGTCGGCCTGTCCGATCCGGCTCGACCACACTGCGCAGCACTACACCTTGATAGCCGATGCCCTTAACGCCAAGGCCTATCAGGTCTATAGCGTCAATTCGGTGCACATGGTGCGCGGCGCCGGCAGCAGCGCCGAGGTTGTGGAGTTTCGTCCCTACTATTCGTTCCACCATGGCGACGCCGCCAGCAAGAAGGGGCAGTACTGGATCATGCGGCGCGACGACGCCGTGGCGGCGACCAAGCCGGGGTACGAAAACCAATTGTCCTTCGTCGACATCGACTTCAACCCGATCACATCGCCGTCCTCGACCGTGTCGGTCGAACTCACCTGCAGCAATGGCGCTCTGCCGAGCCGACAAGAGTTTGGCGCCCTTGGCGGCGACCTGTCGACGGACATCAGCATCGGCATGCATTCAATCCGGCTGCTGCGCAGACCCACCGTGCCGTGCGCGCCGCCATCGGGTCGCGACGTCCAGTGGAAGCTCGCCTCGCATCTTGCCCTGAGCATCGGCTCCCTGTCACAAGACGGACTGCCGGCCTTCCGCGAGATGCTCGCCATGCACGATTTCGCCCGCTCGGCGACCTCGCGGCGGCAGATCGACGGCATTGTCGCGTTGGACATCGAGCCAGCTCGCGCCTGGCTGCGCGACAAGCGCGGCAGCGCCACCGTGCAGGGCGTGGAAGTCCGGATGACGCTCGACGAGGCCGCCTTCGTCGGCTGCGGCATCCACGTGTTCGCCCAGCTGATGGACCATTTTTTGGGGATGTATGTTCATCTGAACAGCTTCACACAATTGACCATCGTATCGCTCGAAACGGGGAAGGAGTTGCTCAAATGTCCGCCACGCAATGGGGAGCTGAACCTGGTGTAATGCAGCGACTGCTCGACGAGCCGTACCGCTTCAAGTTCTTTCAGGCGGTGCGTCTGATCGAGTTGTGGCTGCGGCAGAACGGCGTGCCGCACGATCTGGCGCTGACCGACTACCTGACGTTTAGAAATAGCACCTCGTTGACCTTTCCTGCCAGCCAGATCGAGGCCCTGGAAGCCAAATCCGGTGAAGAGATTCGCACTGTCGCCCAACTGGGGGCCGCATTGTTGGCGAGGCGGTTGGACGGAATCGCCATCACGCCATCCTTCATGGGCTTCCTGGGCTCCGGCGGAGTGCTGCCCAACAAGTACACGGAACGCATCGCCGCCGTCGAGCACTTCAAAAAGGACGACGGCCCGCGCGCCTTGCTCGACCTGTTTTCCAGCCGCGCGTTGGCCTTGTTCTATCAAGCCAGCGCAAAGTACCGGGTGGAATTCATGCGCGATACGCGGGGAGAGGATGGTTATCTGCCACGGCTGTTGATGCTGGCGGGCATATCGTACAAGGCCGCTGACGCCGAACCGCACCGCGACGGCGGCTTGTGCGATGAAACCCTGGCTTACTACGCGGCGGTGATCCGGCGCCGCACGGTGTCGGGCAGTAGCATGTCCGACCTGCTCGCCGAGTATTTCGGCGTCCCTTTCGAGGTGGTGTTGTTCGACGGCTGCTGGGACATGATTCCGAAGCAATCCCAGACAACGTTGCTGGGAGCTAACTCGATTTTAGGCAGGGGAGCGACGCTGGGAGTCCGCCGATGGACGCGCGACCAGCGCGTGCAGGTGCGCATCGGCCCGCTGGACAAGAGCAACTTCAACCGATTCGCGCGCGGCGCGGACGGTGCCAAGGCGCTCGAGAAACTGCTGTCCATGTTCCCATGCGCGCCGCTGCAATTCCGCGTTCAGGTCGTGCTGCGCGCGCAAGACGTGAAGACCGCGCACCTTGGGCCGGCCGCCCCGGGAAAGCTGGGACTCGGCCGCGACACCTTCCTCACCACCCGGCCGGTGGCCGTTGACTACGGCCATATGCAGTACGACCTGCGCCTGTGGTGAGCACGCGCCGCATGGTCCGCACAGGAGGTCTTACGGCAGCTTATGCCGCAAGACCACAAGAGAGCGATCCAACCCACAAGGAAATATGATGCCTAACGTAATTCGTCTCGGCGACCCCACTTCCCATGGCGGCCAAGTCACGTCCGCCAGTGCCAGCCAGTTCATTGTCGACAACTTGCCGGTGGCGCGCGTCGGCGACAAGTGCAGCTGTCCGCTTCCCGGTCATGCGGTCTGCACCATCGTCGAAGGCGATCCCAACCACCTGATCGACGGCGTCCCGGTCGCCTATCACGGCCACAAGACCTCATGCGGTGCCAGCTTGATATCGACCCTGCAAAATTTCTCGATGGAGTAGGGCGCTTGTCACACGCGACACCCAAGCTGTCGCGGCACGCAGATCGTTTTAACCCAAATGGGAGAAGCTAGTATGGATGAGCCAACACGGCCGTTGCCCAATCCCCGCCTCAACAAGGATGGCCAGTGGGTGGGCACGAGCACACTGACACCGAAGGCGATCACCACGCGCGGCGTGTTGACCATTCCGCCGCGAAGGGTGATTCCCGTCATCGTGGTGCCGGGGATCATGGGCAGCAATTTGCGGGCTAAAGTCGATCCCGGCGCGGATAGGAATATGGCTTTGGCGCCGGGCGAACCGGCGTGGCGCCCACCGAATGGGGCGATTGCTGGCGGAAAGGAGGTGCTCAAATGGAAAAATCGAAAACCTAAACAACGACAAGCGATACTTGACCCCAGCACGCTGGAGGTCGACGACAGCGGCGACATAAATTTGTCCATGTTTTCGTTTTCCGACGGAGTGGACGAAAGACACGCCCGCACACACTGGTGGGGAGAAATCCATTGGGGAAGTTACGGGAATTTGCTCTACACGCTGGAACACAACCTGAACTCCACCTTCACGGTTTTCAATGGATTCCGCGTCATCCAGCCGCACTGGAAGGCCGTTAATCACTGGGACCGCAGGCAATGGGGCGCGGCATCAAGCGGGTTGACCGCCCCGTTGACGGAGGCCGAGTTCGAAAAACATGCCGGCTTTCACTTTCCAGTGTATGGATTCGGCTACAACTGGCTGCTATCGAACGGACTATCGGCGAAACAACTAAAGCGGCGCGTCAAGGAAATCATCAAATTTTGGTCCAGCAGAAAACAGGACTGCAAGCAAGTGATTCTTGTCACGCATTCGATGGGTGGGTTGGTGGCGCGGGCCTGCGCAAAGGAGATCCCAGACCTGATCGCCGGCATTATCCACGGAGTCATGCCCGCCTTCGGCGCCCCGCTGTGCTATCGCCGGATCGCCTGCGGCACGGAAACGTCTAGTCCGAGCGGCAGCTGGATCGGCAATATGGGAATGGAAGCCTTCGCCATCATCGCCGGGGAGAAAGCGGAGGAAACCACCCCGGTGATGGCGACGGCACCAGGCCCCTTGGAGCTGCTGCCCAACCACCTATATCCAAAGCCTTGGTTGTTCGTTTCCACCAAGCGCCAGTCCTCGCCCGACATGGATTATCTCCAGCTGCCAACCGGTAGTCCCTACGACTTGTATCGCGATATGAAATCCTGGTATCGGTTGATCGACCCGGCATTAGCGGACCCTGCCGGCATGCATAAGGGAAAATTGGTGCACGATATTTTGGAGGCAATTACTGAGGCTGAGGAATTCCATACCCAGGTCCTCGACAGCTACTACCATCCAAACTCTTATGCGTTCTACGGCAATGATTTTGGTCAGCGGTCTTTTGGTGTGTGTCGTTGGCTGAGCGAACCTCATCATGTGGGGCTATCGTCCAGCGAGGTGCAGAACGGCAAACCAGAAGGTAGTTCCACGTTTGGAGGTGGCCGCAACGTCTCGTTTCCAAGCAAGGGGACTGCCTACTTCCAGCACATGGACCAAGACACCAGGGGTGACGGGACCGTCCCTAGCCAATCCGGCGCTGGGCCTTCCGGCAAGGTGAAACATCTGTTCGCCACACGCGGTTACGACCACCAGGGAAGCTACAGCAACGGGGCGATGCTTGCGTTGACGCAGCATTTGATCGTCAAGATCGTGCAAGGTGTCGCATGAGACTTGACATCAAGGACACGCGTTTGAGAGCCCTCGCTATGCTCTTCCTGGCGGCGTTGTTTTGCTGGTGGGGTATAGGCGCCGTGCGCAATATCCTGGATAAAGACAAGGTGAAACACATGACAGAGACGATGAAGACCGTTTGCGTGGGACGCTTCCTAATCGACGTGCCTGCCGAGGCGCGTGTCTCCTTTCGTGGAGCATTCCTGTCCGGATGGAGAATTTCGATCTATCCCGACGAAACCGACGAGCAGTTCTTCGTCCGCTTGGCAAACCAGGAAGCCGAATTGAAGG
>JAQULY010000326.1:0-391 GCA_028718445.1 Kiritimatiellia bacterium | reverse complement strand
AGGGTGTAAAGAATAGGGCCGGAGGCGAAAACCTGGAGTCGACAATTCGCGTAGATCGGGAAGGTGTTCGCGGAAAAATTTTCGTCTTCGGTAGAACTTGGACACACTGGATTGAGGATGGAAAGCGGGTTGATTCTACTGCAGTGGCCATGCACGCCTATGTGCACACTCATCGGACGAGTTTAGATTTTTCGGCAAAATCGCTCGATGAAAATGACACAAGGGAACTTGTGCAAATTGTCAGCCAGGTTAAACCTCTGACGGAAGGGGAGATTCCGACTGAACCGGGTTTCTGCTTTGGCCGCGCCATGATCAAAGATCCACTGCTGGCCAGTCAGCTTGAGCGCGTAACCATGTTTTTGAGCATAAAAGAGCATCCAGACTTCTTGAT
>JAQULY010000325.1 GCA_028718445.1 Kiritimatiellia bacterium | reverse complement strand
CTTCATCGAGCGCTGCCTGGAACTGCTGAAACCCAACGGACGGCTCGGGATCGTGCTGCCCGAAGGCGTGTTCAACAACCCGTCCATCGCCTACGTCCGCGAGTTCTGCGAGGACCGTGCCTTCATCAGCGCCGTGGTCAGCCTGCCCCAGGAGACCTTCTTCTCGTCCGGCGCGAGTGTGAAGGCGTCGCTCCTTTTCCTTCGGAAGTTCACGGCGCAGGAGAAAGCCCGCTTCGACGCCGAAGAAGAGAAGGCGATGGCGGAAACCGACGCGAAGCACGCCGCCGAGATCGCCGCCGTAACCGCCCGCCTGCAGGCCGCGATCGACGCGGCCAAGGAAGCCCGCGATGCCGATGCGCGCAAGGCCGCCAAGAAGGCCCTAGCCGACTACGAACGCGCCATGACCGAGCAGAAAGCCGCCGAATCCCGCGCCCTGCTGAAGACCCGCCTCAACTACCCGATTTTCATGTACGAAGCCGAGAAGGTCGGTATCACAGCCACGGGCGAGAAGGATCAGAACGAGCTCTACCCGAATCCCGATCTCCCGCCCGGCATCGAGAAGAGCTGCGTCGAGTTGTACGAAGAGTTCCGGAAGGCACCAGAACCATTTCTTGTCAAGGCGCGGACATGACGGCTCCACTACAGCGAGTATTTGCAGTGTGGTTCGCCGCCACGAGCCGATGGGACGTCAAGGGCTATACGTCCAGACTTGCCGGGTCCTTCCCACTTGTCGGGCTACGCGGTCTGGTCCGCGAGCGAAGTGAACGGGTGAATCTTTTTGAGTTCGTCGACACGACATTCCGCATCCTTGGCGTGAGTAACGACGGGGGCATTTTCCATGCATACGACGCCCTGGGCAGTAAGATCCACCAACCCTATAAGAAGGTGGAGTCCGGTGACTTCTTCTACAACCCCTATCGCGTCAACGTGGGCTCGATTGGCATCGTGCCTCAGGAACTGGGAGGGAACTATGCAAGTCCGGCTTACGTCGTCTTTTCTGTTGATCAGACGAGGATCTTACCGACACTACTGGCTATCATTCTCAAGGCCAAATGGTACAACCCCACGCTTCGCGCGGCGACAGCTGGTTCCGTTCGGCAGAATCTGACCTTCGAACTCCTTCAGACGCTTCAAATCCCGCTCCCCCCGCTTGTCACGCAGCGCGCCATCCTGGCCGAGTGGCAGAAAGCGCGTCAGGCGATTGCAGCGGCGGAGGAGAACGCGCGGAAGATCGAGGCGGAGATCGAGGTAGCACTGTACGGGGACCTGGGTACACCGCAACCGAAGCCAGCAGCGAAGCGGGAGCGGTTCATGCCGCTTCAGTGGGCCGACATAGACCGGTGGAGCTTCAACTATCTTTCGCGGGTGCGAAGCGGCATGCTCGGCTTCCGGAAGTCGCGTTTCCCGATAGTACCCATGGAGCAATGCATCGTCGAGACGCGCAACGGATTCTGCATCAAGCCGGTGGCAGGACCGACGCCCCACAAGATGCTCAAGCTGAACGCCCTTACTCCAGGCGGGCTGGACACCACTGCATCCAAGTACATTCGTGTTTCGGAGAAGACAGCCGTCCAGTTCCACATTCGGGCGGGTGACCTTCTCATATGCCGGAGTGTCGGCAGTTACGACCACATCGCAAAGTGCGCCGTCGTCCAGGAAGACGACACCGCGATACTCTACCCTGACATCATGATTCGGGTCCGGTTCACCGCCGCCGTGATGCCAGACTATGTCCGCGAACTGGTCCAGTCATCCGTCGGGCGAAGCCATTTCCAGTCGAACGCCCGTACGGCAGTCGGAATGTGGAAGATCGGGTCCGAGGACATCCGTAGTTTTCGGCTCCCCCTGCCGCCGCTGGACGTTCAGCGCCGGATCACGGAGAAGGTGACGGACGGCCGTGCCCGTATCGCTTGCGAGCGCGAGACCGCCCGAACCCTCGTGTCTCAGATCGAGTCCGACATGGAGGCATACCTGCTGGGGACGAAGAAGGTGCCCGGCGTGAATTGACTTGGTAGTATCATAGTAGTACTATATGCCTCGAAAGGTTAGAGAATTGATTCGCGACTTGGTGCGCGCCGGGTTTGTCGATCGCGGCGGCAAGGGTAGTCACCGGAACTACCTGCACCCGCGTGGCGTTCGCATCACGATCAGCGGCGGACTGGGCGACGACGCGAAGCCCTACCAGGAGCGCGATGCGGCCAAGGCACTGCGGGAGGCACAGTCATGAAACCGAGCGACCGATACCTGAAGATTGTCGAGTGGTCCGAGGAAGATGGCTGCTACGTCGGCACCTGCCCCGGCCTCATGCTGGGCGGCGTGCATGGCAACGACGAGGGCAAGGTCTATAGAGAACTGTGCCATGCCGTTGAGGAGTGGATCGCCATCCACGAACGGGACGGGCGCCCGCTTCCGGCGGCTACGGCTGGCAAGGACTACTCGGGCAAGTTCGTCGTCCGGGTCGGCAAGGAACTGCACCGGGAATTGGCAGTCTACGCCATGCGTGAGGGAGTGAGTCTGAATTCGTACTGTGCCAAGGTGTTGCGCGAAGGCCGAGCCTCGTTTGGATCGGTTCCGGGGGCCAGAAACGCGAAGGCGAAGTCTCCACCGGGAGGAACCGGTGAAGAGATAACCCGGTTGACGATTACGGGCGACGATTACGGAAAACGAGGAGAAACCTCCGAATCGTCCACCGTAATCGTCCACCGTAATCGTCGTCCGTAATCGTCAACCGAAATGCAAATATAGGCGGGGAGAAAGCCGAGAGAGACGGCTAACTCCGAGCAAATAGGGAAGTCACAGAGCAAGACGTTCCGTCAGGTTTGACAGAACGCCCGCTTCGTAGCGGAGAATGTTGTATGGCAAGCATGACGCGACGCGAACGACTGAGTGCGATCTTCTGGGGCCGCACGCCCGACCGTCCGGCGGTCAAGATCTGGGGCGCCGATCCGCGCGGTGAGGCCAACCAGCCCGGCTTCGAGCGCGTCCGGCAACGCGCCGTCGAGAAGACCGACCTTTTCATAGGCTCGGGTTCGGCGTTCCATATGTACGCCGGCAGCCATACAGAACGCCTGATCGAGCGCAGAGAGGTGCCGACCGACTCGCCGGAGTGGGTCAAGGTTATCACCACCCACCACACGCCGCAGGGAAACCTGTGCGAGGTTTATCAGAAGAGCACCTGCGGCAAGCCGGGTTACGAAATGGAGTACCTGCTAAAGGAACCGTCGGACATTCGCAAACTGCTGTCGCTGCCTTACGAACCGTTCCCGTTCGACGCCAGGATGTACCATGAAGCGGATGCCTGCGTTGGGGACCGAGGCTTGGCGCTGTTCGGTCTCGACCATGCCATGTATGCCCTGCAACGGCTGATCGGTTCCGAGAACTTCGCCCTCTGGAGCCTGACGGACGACGCTTTGCTGCTGGAGGCGATGCATGTGTTTGCCGCGCGTCTGCGCGAACAGGTGCAGGCAGCCATTGACGCAGGACTTGGTCGGTCGGTATTCGGCTGGGTCGGCCCGGAACTTTGCATTCCGCCACTGATGTCACCCACGGCGTTCGACCGTTACGTGACCGCACTCGACAAACCGCTGACAGAACTAATCCACAACGCCGGCGGCAAGATCTGGGTGCATTGCCACGGCAAGATGCGACCGGTTATAGGCCGTTTTGCCGACATGGGCGTGGATGTGCTCAACCCGATCGAGCCGCCTCCCATGGGTGACGTCAGCATGGCCGAGGCGTTCGAGATCGTCGGCGATCACATGGGGTTGGAAGGCGGCGTGGAGACGCACGATCTGATGACCGCACCGTCAGCGCGGATTCACGAAATGGTGCATGAGGTGCTCGATGCGGGCCGCGGCCGCCGCCTGATCCTTTGCCCGAGTTCAGGCTACTACGAGAGCGTATTCCCGAGCGAAGACGAAATCCGCAACTGGCTCCACTTCATTGACGAGGGCGTGCGTTACGCCGATGTCGGAAACTGAATCAACGGTTGCCGCGAGTACGTGGACCCCGGGCTTCATCCTGTCGCAGGAGTGGCAGGATACGCCGGCGGGCTGTCTACTGACGTTCTGGGGGCGCGGACGCGCCGGTCCCTTCGAGTTGCGGGTGATGGCCCGTCCGGTGCTGTTTGTGCCGCGGGAGTGCGCCCTGCCGGCCGGCGCCGAACCGGCGGAACGCCGCTCGCTGGAGTTGCGCGACTTCAGGGGCGGCGAGGCCGACGTGCTCTATTTCCACCATGCCCGCGACCTGCGCGCCGCGCGCGAGGCTTGCGCCACCGCAGGAATCCCGGTCTTCGAGGGGGACATCAATCCCGCCAGTCGTTACCTGATGGAGCGCTTCATTCACGGCTGCTGCGAGTTCACCGGCGCCGGGCTGACGCATGAGGGTGTGGCCGTCTACGACCATCCGCGCATCCGCCCCGGCACCTGGGCTCCTCCTCTGACCAGCCTCTATTTCGACATCGAGACCGGTTCGTCCGGACAGTTGTACTCGGTGGCTTACGTCTTCCGGGACGGCGACCGCCAGACGCGACAGGTCTACATGCTCGGTCACGGACAGGTCCGGCGCGATCCGCCCCTGCGTTTCTGCGCCACCGAAGCGGAACTGCTGCGTCGTTTCATCGAGGACGTCGGGACGTGCGATCCCGACATTGTCGCGGGCTGGAACATTCTGAGCTTCGACCTTCCTTTTCTGGCGGAAAAGGGACGGGAATGCGGGTTGCCCCTGGCCCTCGGACGGTGTCGTCTCGAGACGCGGCTGCGCGAGACGGCCGGACGCTGGCAGGCCGAGATTCCCGGCCGCGTCGTCGCCGACGGCATCCCGCTGCTGCGGGGAATCGGTCTGGCGCTCGACAACTACCGTCTCGAAACGGCCGCGCAGACGCTGTTGGGCGAGGGCAAGCAACTGGACTTCGAAGGCCTCGATAAGCAGGTCGAGATTGACCGCCTGTTCGGCGTGGAAAGGCTGCGGCTCGCGTCCTACAACCTGCACGACGCCGAACTGGTGGACCGCATTTTTATCAAGACTGGCTTGAACGATCTGATGGTCGCGCGCAGCCGCATCACCGGCCTGCCGCCTGACAGGCTCGGCCGCTCGATCGCCGCCTTCGATTACTTTTTTCTGCCGCGGTTGCACCGCAAAGGCTATGTCGCGCCTGATCAGCGGGAGATACAGGAGTCGGCCGAACCGCTGCCTGGAGGTCTCGTGCTTCCGCCTCATGCGGGTGTGCATGAGCATGTGGTCGTGCTCGACTTCAAAAGCCTGTACCCGTCGCTCATGCGCACCTTCAGCATCTGTCCCTACGCGCGGCTGATGCAGTCCCGTGATCCCGTGGTTACGCCAACCGGACACCACTTCTCCGTCACCGAGCGGATTCTGCCGGATTACATCGGCGAACTGCTTAACCTGCGACAACAGGCCGACGCCGCTGGCGACCGGCACTTGTCGCAGGCCATCAAGACCCTCATGAACAGCTTCTACGGTGTGCTGGGGGCGCCGGCCTCGCGCTTTTACGATCCGGAAATCGCCCAGGCAATCACCGGAAGCGGACAGTGGGTGCTGCGGGCGGCGCGACAACACCTGGAGTCTTGCGGTTACAAGGTGCTGTATGGCGATACCGACAGTCTCTTCGCACAACTGACGGAGCGCGACACGGCGCATCCCCATACCGCCGGAGAGAGCCTGGCGGCCTCGGTCAACGCCTTCTTCAAGGACGAGTTGCACGAACGCTTCCATGTGACCTCCGCGCTGGAGATGCGGTTCGAGCGCTACTACCGGCGTCTCTACCTGCCGCTGGCACGGCACGCGCGGCCGGGTGCGGCCGCCGCCGACGAGGAGGGCGAAGGCCCCGTCGCCGAAGGCGCCGCCAAGCGCTATGCCGGCCTGGTATGCCACGCCGACGGACGCGAGGAACTGATGGTCACGGGCCTGGAGAGCGTGCGCTCCGACTGGACGGCGCTGGCTCACCGGCTGCAGCGCGAAGCCCTGAACCGTTTCTTCCACGGTGAACCGCTGGCCGACTGGCTGCGCGAGGAGGTGACGCGACTGCGCGCGGGCGCCCATGACGATGAACTCGTCTACCGCCGGCGGCTGCGCAAACCGCTGTCGGCCTATACGCAGAATGTCCCGCCGCATGTGCGCGCCGCGCGTCTGCTGCCCGCCGGCCTGCAGCGGCACCTCGGCGCCGTGGAGTACGTCGTGACGTTGCGCGGTCCCATGCCGCTGGCGCTGCCGCATGACGACTATGACTACGGCCACTACATTGACCGTCAGATCCGACCGGTGGTCGAGGAACTGCTGGAACTGACCGGCCGCACCTTCGCCGGCGCGCTGAGTGGGCAGGAGCAGATGCAGTTGCTGTGAAGATGTATGGGGTACAGTGAGATAGGAGTGCGAGTGGGGCGCATGTGAGCCGGAGCGGTTTGTTGAGTGTGCTATGGGGACATGGAGGCGTAGCACGGAAACGGCGCGGATCGGGCCGGAAAGCCGACGCGTGATCATGGGCCGGCTGCGGCGTCACCGGGGGCGGCGCAACCGCGAGGTTGGCGCCGCCCCCGCTTCCTTGCATCCGGCCCATGCTGACGCGCCGTTTTCCGGTAACCCCGATCCGCGCCGCG
>JAQULY010000324.1 GCA_028718445.1 Kiritimatiellia bacterium | reverse complement strand
CGAGTCCGACATTCTGCGCGACCTCGAAACCACCGGCGCGCTGCTGGAAGGGCATTTCGAGCTGCGCTCCAAGCTGCACAGCAACCGTTTCTTTCAGTGCGCCCTGCTTCAGCGTCATCCGCGGGTATTCGCGCGGCTCTGCGCCGCGCTGGCGGAACAGGTGACGGCGGCGAAGCTGGGACGCCTCGATGCCGTGATCGCGCCGGCCATCGGCGGCATCGTCGCCGGCCATGAACTGGCCCGCGCCCTTGACCTGCTTTCGGTCTTTGCCGAGAAACAGGATGGCGTGCTGGCCATGCGGCGGTTCCAGATTGAAGCCGGCGCGCGTTACCTCGTGGCCGAAGATGTCATCACGCGCGGCGGACGCGTGCAGGAGACGATTGACCTGGTGCGCGCCGGCGGCGGCGAGGTCGCCGCCGTGGCGGTGCTGATTGACCGCAGCGACGGCGCCGCCGACTTTGGCGTGCCGCTACTCAGCCTGTTGCGCATGGCGCCCGAAGTCTGGCAGCCCTCCGAGTGCCCGCTCTGCAAAAAGGGGTTGCCCTGCGTCCATCCAGGGTCATGACGCCGCGCCGGGCAGGCTTCTCGCTCGTCGAGGCGCTGCTGGCCTGCGCCTTGCTGGGCTTGGCGCTGGTGCCGGCGATCGGCGCGTTCCGCGCGCACTTGGCCGCCATTGACAGAGCCTCGGAGCGCCTGCGGGTAGAACGACTGCTTGACGCGCGCCTGGAGTCAACCGCCGCCCGCCTGGCCGCGGGCGGCGCAGACATGGCCGTCTCCGGTTCTCTGCCCGAAGGACTGACGGTCTTCGAGCCGGCACCGGAAGTCGAAAAACATGGAGAGTTCAGCCTCTGGCGCTTCGAAGTCCGCGTGTCCGACCCGAGCGCCAACATCGCTCTCGCCAGCCGGCGTCATCTGCTGCTTCCACCCCCGCGCGAGGAACAGACGCGCAGCGACGCAGCGGCGCCTTGAGGCGACCAGGCCCGGGGACCATTGCCCATGCCCAACAACTCAGAGACTGCAAGCGCCTCCGGGGGATTCTCGGTGATCGAGATTCTCGTGGCCGCCAGCATCGTGCTGCTCATCGGCGGCGTCAGCGCCACGATCTTGTTGCACGCCTTCGGCCTTTGGGAAAACGGCGTGCGGCGGTCGCACCGGTTGACGTCCGATGACGAACTCAGCACGCAACTGGCGCGCGACTTTGCCTCGGCCGTGGCGGGGTGCGGTTTTGAGGGCGATGAGCGGCAATGCCGCTTCCGGACGCTGGCGCCCGCCGGCACACAGACCGTCGCGCTGCTAAACGTCGAGTACCGCGCGGAGGAACGCGCCGTGCTGCGCCGCGCCGTGCCGGCTTGGTCGGGTCAGCCGGACAATCGCCGTTTCGCGCCCTGTCAGGAGTTGTGCCTGGCTTACGGCGCCAGTGACGATCCCGAAGATGTCTGGCGCGAAACCTGGAGCAATCCCACCAATGCCCCCGCGCGGTTGCGTTTCCGCCGCGCGGGTGAGGGCGGCGCGGTATGGAGTAGCCTTTACGCGCGGAGGACGCCATGAAGCGCGACGGCAGTATTCTGGTTGTCGCCTTGGTGGCCGTCTCGGTGGTAACCATGCTGGCGCTGGCGCTCGGTTCCTGGGTCTGCTCCCAGAATGGACTGCTGGCGGCCAATCACGACCGGCGCGCGTCGCGCAACGCAGCTGCGAATGCCGCCAACTGGTGTGTGGCGGAACTGCTGGCGGCCGACACCAACGGCTGGGATGCCGGCAGCGAAACTTGGGGACGGGAACCATGGGAACGCCGCGAGGAGCAGTGGATCATGCGCGTCTCGGGCCGCGGCTGGAGTCCCGCTCCCGGCGAGACCAGCGGTCTGCTGGACGAGGCCGGCAAGGTTCCGCTCAACGCGGCCGGCGCCGCCTGGCTGGCGGTGCTGCTGCAGGAATGCGCGATCGTGCCGGCGGAGACGGCGGCCGGACTGGCCGCGCGTGTCGTGGACTGGCGCGACGACGACGACCTCGCCGGCAACGGCAAACTGACCGAGGAGGCGGCTTACGGCACGCGCGACCGCCCGTGGGCATCGCCCAACCGCCCCTTCGCCTGTGTCGAGGAACTGGCGGATGTGCCGGGAATGACGGCGGAAATCGTCGAGCCGATCCTGCCGCTGGTGACGGTCGCCGGCGCCGGCACGGTCAATCTCAACACGGCGTCCGAAGCGGTCTTGCGCGCGCTGTTTGCTTCCTGCGCGGCCGGGGACGAACGCGCGGCGCCAGCCCTGCTCGAACGTGTTCTGCTCTTCCGGCGCGCGGGGAAGGTCTTCATGGCGAATGGTGCCAAGTCCCTGGGGCGCGATCTGGGTGGACTTCCGGCCGGCGAAGCGGCGCTGCTGGCGCGGGCCGAACCGCTGCTGGGGGTGTCGTCTACGGCCTTCAGCGGCATCGTCGAAGTCACCACGGTAAATGCCGAGACCGCGGGACGGCGGGCAATGCGCGCGCTGTTTGTCTGGGACCGCAAGCGCGGCGTATTCGCTCGATGGGTGGAGGAATAGACATGCTCAAGCTGACTGTGTACATCCCGGCCACGCACCTGGAGCAGGTCAAGCGGTCGCTCTTCGAAGCCGGAGCCGGACGCTATGCGCGCTACGACTGCTGCTCCTGGCAAGTGCTGGGCGAGGGCCAGTTCCGGCCGCTGTCCGGCATTGCGCCCTTCCTGGGCAAGACCGGCGAAATCGAAAAAGTGCCGGAATACCGCGTCGAAATGCTCTGCGCGGAGGAGTGCGTGGAGGCGGTGACGGCGGCCCTGCGCCGCGCGCATCCCTACGAGGAACCGGCTTTTGACTTCGTGGCATTGGCACATCCATCCGACCTCTGACCTCTGACCCCTGACCTCCGATCATCAGCACACCATGACCCTGCACCACCGACTCTGGATTGAGTTTCTCGGAATCTACGTGCTGCTGCCGCTATCGGCGACGGCGCTGAGAATGCTGAATGGCGCCTATCCGGTGCTGCCGATCCTCTGGCTGGCCTCATTGCCGGCGGCACTCTGGCTGGTGGCGCACGGTTTTGACCGTCATGACTTCTTCGCCTGGCGCGGGTTGCGGCTGGTATGGCGCGGGGTACTGTTGCGGGCGGTGCTGGCCGCGGCGGTCATGACGGGGCTGGTGCTGCTGATCGAGCCGGACTGGCTGTTTCAGTTGCCGCGCACCAGCCCGCAACTGTGGTTGCTGATCATGTGCTTCTATCCGCTGGTGTCGGTATATCCACAGGGCATCCTCTACCGCGCGCTATACTACCGCCGTTACGCGGTGCTCTTTCCGCATGCCTGGAGCGTGCGGCTGGCCGGCGCCATGGCCTTCAGCTTCTGCCACCTATTCTTCCTGAACCTGTGGGCGTTGCTGCTGACGCTGGCGGGAGGCTGGTTTTTCGGACGCACCTACGAACGCACGCGTTCGCTGCCGGTGGCGAACTTCGAGCATGCCCTGTACGGCTGCCTGCTCTTCACGATCGGGCTGGGCCGTTTCCTGTATCACGGCACGATGGCGCTCATTGAGCGGTGAACGTTCGGTATCGTCCACCGAATGCCCACGAAAGACGCGAACAAACGCGAAAAAAGAAGCCGTTGTCGCATGGAGGTCAGGTGTTGGTTTCGCGCGGAGGCGCGGAAGTATGAGTCGTTCAGGTTGAAGATGCTCCAAATCGTCAACCGTAATCGTCGCCCGTAATCGTCAACCGAAATGGACAGAAAAAGGGGGGAGGAAGCCCAGTATGAACCTGGGCGTTGAAGAGTGAGCGTTCAGTGTCGAACCGCAGATTTCTGAATAACGAACCGCAGAATAGCGAAGTCAATTCCGTCTCCTGACTAGAGGCTCTTTCCTTCATGATTCTAAAATCATTGTTCGTCAATCTGCGGTTCGTAATCGGGGAATACCCGTGTCACAAGCGCCCCCCGTCCTTCGTTTAGGACGATCCGGTTCGGCATCCGGCTATCTCACTGACCCATCGCCGCCGCCGCGTGTGCTGTGTCGTTTGCTGTTGACAACAACCCAAAAACTGCGTATCTTAGCGCTCAGATTATGAAAAAGGAGTGTAAAGTCAGGTCCGCAACGACGCTCTACGACGTGGCACGGCGCGCCGGTGTTTCGCATACCACCGTATCGAGCGTGCTCAACCGCCCGGACCAGCTTCATCGCGTGGCGCCCGCGACCGTGGAACGCGTGCGCCAGGCGGCGGCGGCACTGAATTACAGGCCTCACCAGTTGGCCCGGAACCTCGCGCTGGGGCGAACCAATACGGTGGTTCTGACGACGCAATCGACGCTGCGCTCGGCCTCCGTGCACGATGTGATCTGGAGCGTTCAGCGAGTGTTGAGCGACCGCGGCTACCACCTGATCGTTGACCTGACCCACCGCGTCAAGGATGAAGCCGCCGTGTACGACTCGATCATGGCGGGAAGATGCGATGGCTTGATCTGCGCGGGCGCTTCACCGGTCGCGCTAGCCAAACTGCCCATGATCAAGCGGGCGGGCATTCCCGTCGTGGCCTTGTCGGGAACGGCCGGCGTCGGGATTGACACTGTCAGTCCTGATGGCGCGGAGAGCTTCCGGATGGCGCTGGAGCACCTGTGGTCGCTGGGCCGCGAGCGGGTGGCGCTGGTCCAGGCCGCGTGGCCGAACATGACCGCTCGTCCCGGGCAGGACCTCTATCGCGACTGTCATCTGTGCGCCGACAGACCATATGACCCCGCGCTGGTGTTGGATTACATGACGCCTGACGACCCCGCAATCGCCTGGCGCAAGCTGCGGGATCTTGCCGATCCTCCCACCGCTCTGATCGTACACAGCGATCATCTGGCCAGCCGTCTGATCCGTTGCATTCACGCGGACGGCCTGAAAGTCCCGCGGGATGTGGCGATCGTGGCGACCGACAGCTCAATGTGGTCCGACGCCATCGAGACGCCGCTGACCACCGTGGCGGTCGACAGCGACGAGCTTGGGCAGGCGCTGGTGGAATGCCTGATCGCGCGGATGCGCGATCCCGACGCGCCGCCGCGGGACATCAGTATGAGGCCGCGTCTGACGGCGAGGGCGTCAACGGTACTGGCGGAAGTTGTGTGAAGAAAACATGCTGTCAGGTCTGACAGAACGGGGCTAACAAACAGGAGACGCATCATGAATAGAGTAGGGCAGTCCATTATATGTGTGGTTGTTGGCGTAGCGGCCATCGCGGCCGCCCGCGCGGAGACGATCGTCTTCCAGGATCGGATATCGAGCCACCGGATATCGAGCAACTACCCAACATGCCATCCCGTCTTGGTTCAGCCACAGTCCGCCGGCAGCTCTGACGTGCGCACCAACGCGGGGGTCGTTGTGTCCGCGCCCGGAGAAGAGATTGTCCTGTTCAACAGTGGTTCCATGGGACAATGGGTTACCGTGGCTGCCACCAACACAGTCACGGACCGGTATGGCCAGGTCTTCGCGCGCGTGGCACTCGGGTCCGGGTCCTCCTGTTTCACGCGCCTGGCCTTGTCGCCCACAAACGCGCCGCTGTTCCCCAACTACAACTTCACGACCGTGTGGCCACATCACCCCACCAACGTGGGAGCCGATGTGTACTGGGACGGTTGGGGCAACTTCAACTACTACAACGGCACCAGCTACAAGTCCGTTGGCGCCTACCCCACCAATGAGTGGCAAGACGTGACGCTGAATTACGACCTGGTCGCCCAGGTCTACGACGTATGGTTGGGCTCGGTCCGCGTTGCCACGAATGCCGCCTTCGAGTTCGCCGCGTTCGGCTCGACGGCACAATCCATCGTGATCGGTTCGGCGTGGTGGGGCAATGGTTATGAGGGACTCCTGGACCAGTGGTACTGGAAGTCGGACAACAGCACGGCGTTCACCAGTCCCGGGCAACCGATGATGCCCGGACCCAATGTCGTGACCACGATCTTCGAGGACCGGATCAAGGGTTACACGCCCAACGTCCGGTACACCAATGTGAATCCGCGGGTCATTCATACTCAGTACAGCGGGAACTACACCGTGGTGACGAACGCGACCGTCGCTGTTATCCCGCCGGGCGAGCAGGCGATCTCCTTGAACTCCCACGCCGCGTGGAACTGCTCCACCATAGCGGCAACCAACGCGCCGGTCACCGACCGCTTCGGGCAGATATACGCTCGCGTCGCCGACCAGGCGAAGTATGGTGTCTTTCTACGGCTTGGGTTGTTCGACACCATCAGCCCGGCGTACCCGACAGGCTTCAGTTGGTGCGATAGTAGAGCCACAAATGCCGCGGCGAGTCTGGAGTGGGAAGCCAGCGCCAAGAGGTTCTTCTACTTCAAGAACAAGGCGAGGGCCGACACGGGTGTCGCGATTCCGACGACGGGGACCTGGCACGACGTGACGCTGAACTATGACCTGGGGATGGGCATCTACGACGTGTGGTTGAACGAGACCAGGATCGTGGCCAGCTCGACGCTGGAGTGGCCCAGCTTCTCCACGCAGGCTTGCGCCATCGCCTTCGGCGCCATCTGGTACACGACGACTCCTGACATCTTACTCGACCGCTGGATGTGGCGGTCGGCGACCACGGCGCCATTCACGAAGTGGTATGCCCCGCCAAAAGGCACGGCGCTGCTGGTTCGCTG
>JAQULY010000323.1 GCA_028718445.1 Kiritimatiellia bacterium | reverse complement strand
GAAGGCGGCGGCTTCGCGGACGAGGCGTCGGGCGTCAGCGGGGGCGACGCGCGCCAGCATCTCGGCGGCACGCGCGATCCCAAGATAGGAGACCCCATTCAGCATGAACGAGTGATAAAAATCCTCCGGGTCCGCCACCTTGCCGTCCAGCAGCCCATACCCGCGGTCGCGCAGTTCGGTACGCTTGTTGCGGTTACGCCAGGCCAGCAGGTAGTCGCAGGCCTTCAACACGCGCGGCCGGATGCGCCGTACCCAGGCGTCGTCCCGCGTGTAGCGGTAGTGCTCGCCCATGGTCCAGAGGGCTGGACCGGTTTCGAGCTGGTAACCGCCGAAATTCTGGATGAAACCGTCCTCGCGCTGGCGTTCGAGGAAGAAATCGAGCGTGCGCTCCGCCAGCTTGTGCCAGCCCATGGAGTCGAAGAACTGAATGATCGGGGCACTTTCGGAGCCGATTGGGCTGTACCAACCGATGGTCGGCAGCAGCGGTCCAGAGGCCGTCCGGCCCAGCGTCACCAAGTCACAGTGCAGCAACCCGGCGCGGAGCCGCTCGTCAATCGCGCTCTCCGGCAGATGGACCCGCGCGGCACTCGCCAGTTTGGCGCGCCAGAAGCCGCGGCAAGCCTCCAGGTGACGCTCGGTGTCCATCCCGGCCAGGCGTCTGGCGCGAGCCATCGTGATCGGTCGGTGAGGAATCAGCATCTCCAGCACGGCGGTCTCACCGGGCTGCAGCAGTATGGCCATCTCCTCCTGCGGCATCGGGCGCCCATTCAGACGCTGGACCGCGCACACCGCGTCGTCATCCACGCGGCAGAACCCGCGCCGGGCGTCGTACATGTTGCTCTTCACCGCGTTCATGCGGCACCCCTTGAACCAGGCGTAGCGCGGCGCCGAGGCGGTGTTGACGGCCTCGAAGCGCAGGCAGCAGACCACCTCCTCCTCGCGGCGAACGGTCTCCTCCAGGATCAGCGGTTCGAGCGCAGCCCGCTGCTCCGGCGTCAGCATATTGCCGTGGGTGTGCGCATAGGCCGCCCGCCAGTCGGTGCCTCGCACGCGTCCCACACCCAGTGGCGCGCGTTCCAGGGTGGCGAAAGCAGTCAGTTGATAGGAAACGCCATCCTCCATCTGTTCGGACCGCAGGATGGGCAGGCAGCCTTCCTCCAGGCGCGAGCGGATATCAATACCGCAGGAAGCGCCGCGCCCGATCGCGAACTCCAGTGCGGCTTGCGGATGGCCGGGCTCCTGCTTCCTGGTGGGCATGGAGTGATCGCAGGGCTGCACGTAACCCCAGTAGCCGTAGTCGTCGGAGCAGCCGATGTTTATCAGCGACTGTTGATGGCTGACCCGGAAGATGCGCATGTCCCGGCCCACGCCCAGCCAGACCGGGCAGGGAACGTTGCGGTTACGCCGGCATGCCGCCTCGTATGTCTCCTCCGGCGCGTTCTCGATGGCGGCGTGCGTTGAGACCAATCCCCGGCCGGCGATGTCGGCGGCGATCTCCTCGAAGCTTCGCTTGTCGGAGGCCACGGCGACGGCCACGCCATAGGCTGGGATGAAGACCGGAAAACGACGCGTGACGTCGCGCAGAAAGAACGTGAAGGTGTCCTTCGCAGTGTTGACAGTAACGCGCGTGGCGCCGGCGCCCGCATGCACGCGTGCCTGCGTGATGGCGATTTCCAACCCGTTTCCGTCTGTGCGCGCGAGCCGGAAGGAAGCGCCGGTAGCCTTGCCGTGGCCTCCCGGCACACTCAGTCCGGCCAGAACGCCGTGGATCACCTCGATCTCGCCCTCGACCGGCCCGTGCTGCCACAAGACTCGAACCTGCTTTTTCATTCTGTTTTCCTTGGCGGGCGTGAGACTAAAGTGGGTCTTGTTTCCGTAACCTTATGCCCTAATCTCCCCGCACCGGTAGCTCCTTGCAGACGCCAGGCAGGATCGAGGCCAGGATGTTGTCCGCCGGGTATCCATGTCCGCGGTGCTGGATGAAGCCCTCTCCGTGCTCCCGGCCGATGAGCCGGCCGTGGCCTCGCGACAGCTCCTTCATCGTTTGGATGTAGGAGTCCATCTTGTTGTGCGCGGCCAGCCAATCGCGTTGCGAGGCGTGGCAGGCCAGCATCTTCTCTTTGGTCGCCATCGCGGCGCCGACATCTATTACGCAATGCAGGGGCAGGGGACGTCCGAAGATGTCCTTAAGTCCCATCGCGTTCCAGTAGAACAGATATGGGAAACGCTTGGTGGGCGGCGCGGAGGTTCCGCAGTCGTAGAGCGGCACCGAGGCGATGTAGGCTGCGTTACGGACCAGCAGGGAGGTCTGCTCGTGGTCCGCCAGATAGTCCATGGGCGGGTTCGTGAGCACAATGAACGGGTCCACTTCGCGGACGATCCGCGTGGCGGCCCGGCGATAGAACTCGTTGTACTCTACCTCCAGGTCGCAGCCGCCGGCGTAGTGGTAGTGTGCGCCGATGACCGCCGCGGCCGCCGCGGCTTCCTTCAAGCGCACGGCATGAATTTCCGCGCGCGAAAGGGCGGGTGACCCAACCTCGCCGCCGGTCATCGTAGCGGTGTGGATTTCGTAACCGCGCTCGGCCAGCAGGGCCAGCGTGCCGGCAGCCATGAACTCCACGTCGTCGGGGTGGCATCCGAACGCCAGTACTCGATCCTGCATCTGGACTTTTCACTATCGCTTGCCGTCAGGCTTACCGGCTGCTTCGAACACGAACTCGAGAGCGCGGGAGGTGTCGGCGTAGTCGGTCGAGTGCCCGCCTTCCTCGCGGTCTATCAGCAGAACTTGCCGCTTCGCGGTCAGCAACTGTGCCGCCAGCCGGCGCACACTGTCCGGCGGCACGCACGTGTCCCTGCCTCCCACGGTGAACGCGACCGGCATGGTGAACCGATCCGGCGAAAGTTCGGGACTGCGCTTGCGGTATTCTTCTGGCCGCTCCTGCTTCGTGCCGCCGTAGGACGCGGCAATGGCTTCCCGTATGCCGGCGTAGGATTGGTCATACTCCAGCATGTTGGCGGTGCCGTTCTGCGAACTTACGCCCGCCACCAATTCCGGGCGCAGCGCGGCGAAGATCAGCACCGAAGTGCCCCCCATGGAGGCGCCGGTCAGGAAGACGCTGGCGACACTGTGCTTCTTGCGCAGCAAACCGATGATCTGCACGAGATCGGCTTCGGCCTGGGGTCCCATCCACGAGGTGGCGGCACGGTAGTCCGGAGAGACGAAGATCATGCCGCGTGCCGCGGCGAAGTCGCGCGCCGCCTTGCACTCGCCGCGCTCCTCCTTGACGTACTGCCAACGATCGGCCCCGTGTCCATGCAGGCCGATCAGAACGTCACACGGCTTGGTCGCCTGGAAGTTCGGAGGCAGAACCTCCACGAAACGCTGGGTCGACCCGTCAGCATCCGCCGTGAACTCGATGTCCACGGGCTTTGCGAAGTCGTTCGTTGTCATGGATGGTTCCGCCGCCGCTACCGAGGCCATGCCGATCGCCGCAATGTGTATAAGGCTAACGACTCGCTGCTTTACCATGTTTTCCGTGTTGGCATGCATACACACCCGCTCGCTGTGAATCCGGTTAGGGCCGTCGTTTAAGCGCATCCGAGTATGCGATGCGGTTAAGTGTGTGCGGGAGCGCGCAGGTATTCGAGTGCCTGGCGCAGGCTGTCGCCGGCCGGGAGCGTCGGCATGTACTCCATGGCGAACGCGCCCTTGTAGCCCATGGACTCGATTTCACGGACCAGGAAGGGGTAGTTGGTTTCGCCCAGCCAGAGCTCGTGCCGGCCGGGATGCCCGGCCGCGTGCATGTGGCCGATGACGTCCAGATTCTTGCGGATGTGGCCGCACAGGTCGCCTTCCATGATCTGCATGTGATAGCAGTCGAAGAGCAGCTTGAGCCGCGGCGACCCCGCTTCGCGGCAAAGCGCTGCGCCCTCGTCGGAACTGGTGAGGAAGTAACCCGGGTGATCAATCTTGTCGTTCAGCACTTCCAGCCAGAGGTCCACGCTGTATTTTTCGGCCAGCTTGAGCGTGGCCTTCAGACCGTCCGCCACGCTCTTGCGCATGCGCCGGTCGGACAGGCCGTCCACGCGGTTGCCGGTGCAGACGACGGCGGCGCCGATGCCGGCGTCGCGGCAGAAACGCAAGGTCGTGTCCGCGCGCGCCAGCCACTGCTTGCGATTGGTGGGATTCGTCAGGCCGCCGCCGAGACTGCCGTCGGGCGCGCCGATCACGGCGTTGGTCAGCGTGACGCCGGCCTGCGCCGCCGCCTGACGGATGGCGCGCGCGTCCTTGGGCTCGTTGCGCATGCCCGACGCCCACGCCGTCGCGTCGGTGAACCATATCTCCGCGCAGGCGCAGCCCGCCTCGCCGGCGGCCGCGATGCGCTCCGCCAGAGGACGGTCGTTGAAGAACATTTCGAGGCAAACTCCGTATCGCATGGTGGTCTTCCTTTCGGCGCGTCAATCGCGCCGGTTGACAGCATTGTATGTCACGCCCAGCTCGTCGCACAGACGATTCCCCGTCTACATGGCGGCCAGGACTTTGTTGATGCCGGTGGCGATGGCGCCGCAGTCGGCGGCCGAGTGCTCGCAGTGGATGTCGATCATGATGGCGCGGGAGAGCAGCTCCGTGCTTTGCGGGCACATAGTCTTCGAGTAATTAGGCAGTTCCGCCGCTGGAACGCCGCTCCACGGCAACCCGTCGCGCGCGACCGACTTGTGCTCCAGGATGTGCTCCCAGTGCACGTAGATGTGCCAGTCCTTGACCTTGTGGTCGTAGATGCCGCCCGCGGGCACGCCTTCCGCCTGCAGGGCAGGCAGCGCCCACTTGGCTCTGGTCACATCGGGCATGAAAAGTATCAGGCAAATGCCCGTGTCGCCCGCAGGGTCGGCCACGCGTTGCAGCGTCACCCCTTCGGGCAGCTTGAGCTTGCTCACGATCCGCCGCTTGGCCGCGCGATAGCCCTTAAGCAACGCCGGCGCCTTGCGTATCTGGGCCAGGGCCACCGCGCCCTGCAACTCGCTCATGCGGTAGTTCTCGCCGCAGAAGAGCTCGCCCTCGCGGCGTTCGGACGCGAAACGGTTCGGGCGCCAGCAGGCGGCGCAGTCGTGCCAGGGTTGCGCCCGCGTGTGAAGCCACGAGTCGTTGGTGGTGACGAAACCGCCTTCGCCCGAGTTCAGGATCTTGTAGTAGTCGAAGCTGAAGCAGCCCATGGTTCCGATGCTGCCCAGCATGCGGCCCTTGTAGGTGCCGCCGGCCGCCTGCGCCACGTCCTCGACAACGTGCAGCTTGTGTTTGCGGGCGATGGCCATCAGCTTGTCCATCTGCGCCGGCATGCCGCGCATGTGCACCACGATGATGGCGCGCGTGCGGGGCGTGATGCGGCGCTCGACGTCGCGCGGGTCGAGCGTCAGCGTGTCGTCCACGTCGGCGATCACGGGGATGGCGTTGCACGCGCCGATCACGGCGGCGGAGGCGAAGAAGGTGTAGGCCGGCACGATCACCTCGTCGCCCATGCCGATGCCGAGCGCCCGCAGCGCGGCGATCAGCGCCGAGGTGCAGGAGTTCACGGCAAGCGCGTGTTTGACGCCGATGTACTTGGCGAACGCCTGCTCGGCCTGCTCGACCTTGCTTGGCCGCGGATTGTAGTAACGGAAGAGATGCGGACCCTTGAGTTGCGCGGCGTGCTTTTCGATCAGCGCCGTCAGTTTGTCCTTGATGCCCGGCGCGTACTCCCAGAGGTCAAGCAATTCCTCGAGCTCCTCCTTGTGAATCTTGCTGGTGTAGGGGCCCAGGGCCGCCACCGCCTTGGTGCCGCCGTCCATCGCCAGAGTCGTCTTCTTGCGCATCGTACCTGCTCCAAATGAGTTCCGTTGCCGCCGATTGTGCCCGGCACGGGTGCGATTCTCAATGGCTGCGGCTGCAATTAATTTGTATAATCTTGCAAACACGCATGACTGCCAAGCGAGAGACGCGAGGGCCGGAGACGCCGGCCTACGGACATACCTGGCTGACCGTTCCGGCGGAGACGCCGGTGCTGGTGAATGCGACGCGCGCGGTGTTGAAGACGCCGCTCTTCAGTCCACGCGCACGCCAATCAAACCCTTACTGGGCGCTGGATTACAGCCTTTCCGATATGGGACGGTTCCGGGCGGTGCGAGCGTCGGCCGCGTGGCAACCGCATCCCGCCGGCCAGGCCCTGCTCTATCCGCCGCGGACGCCATACTGGGAGGACATGCGGCGAGTCAGGCCGCCGATCAGGAACGCCTGGATATTGTTCCGCGGCGGCGCCGGTCTGGGGCTCGACCGGCTGGTGCCGGTCGCTGCCGGGTTCGCGCGATTTGACGACCCGGACGGTTGCCTGGGAAGGCTGATCGAGGAGGCGGCCGAAGCCGGTCAGCGCGAAGGCGATGGCGGCTACTGGAAGGCGCTGGGCTGCCTGTGCGTGGCACTGGAGTTGTTACGGCGCAGCGTGCCCATCGCCGCCGGGAGCTACCTCGTATCCGTGCCGGCCGCGCCCGCCGCGCCGGCGCTGGCCACTGCGGCGGCTGCCTATCTGCAGGCCCATATGGGTGAGCGCCTCTCGTTGGCGGCGCTGGCGGCGCATCTGCGCGTCAGCGTCTCGACACTGTCGCACCGCTACCGGGCGGAGGCG
>JAQULY010000322.1 GCA_028718445.1 Kiritimatiellia bacterium | reverse complement strand
CTCCAATGCCGCCGGGCATGCCCGCGCCCCCGCCCCCGCCAGATGCAATGTTTTTGACTCTTCCCGGGGCATCACCGCCCTTGTTTCCCTGTCCGGCCGGCGAATTCAAGCCGCCGGCTGAAAAGGTGTCACTTCCCCCGCCGCCACCGCCCGAACCGCCGGGATAGCCCGCGGCGTGGGTTCCCTGATAACTGTTATAGCTACCACCGCCGCCGCCGCCTGCTGCGGTTATGGGGCCGAACACGGAATTGGCACCATTCGTCCCGGGCCCCCCCCCGCCCCCAACCGTAACCGTGTAATTGGAGCCGGCATAAACCGTAAAAGGATAATTGGTGATGAACCCCCCGGCGCCGCCGCCGCCACCGGCATAGACGCCGCCGCCGCCACCCCCTGCGACCACCAGCACGTCCACGTTTCCGCCACTGGTGACGTTGAAGGTCGTGGTCTGGACATTCGTGAACATGTGGATGCGGTACTCGCCAAAGTCATATGTGGCATCGCCGCCCGTCGCCGTTACCGCGGATGAAACCGGCGCGAGTGCCAGCGTCAGGCTTGCCGAAATCAGCGACTTTGCCAACCAGCTTGTCATCTTTTTCATCGCTCTGCCTCCATCAGCTCGCAGCCTTGCCTGCTTTGCCAAAGCGGCTCATTGCAGCCGACTGCTCTCACCCTAACACCGCTAAAACTGACTCTCGCTTCTAGGTATACCAAGTATGGCATATCTTGCTCTGTGTGTATACCACGAGTTGAAATCCCTTCGGTGTCTGCGCCTCGATCTAGCGCAGCATGAGCAGCGTTCCCTTTGCCGTGGTTTTGGACGCCTGCCACGTATTGCCGTAGGCGCCCAGGTTGAGGCGGTCGCCATTCGGTTGAGGCTCGTTCGCGTAGGGACTGTTCTTGTCGCCCGCGTCGATACATGGGCTGGAGCGGGGATCCCTGACCCACCCACCCGGCGTCCAGTGTCCGGCGCTGGAACTCAAGTGGTAATCCCCTGCGGGGGGATTGACAAACAACGGATCAAGACTGATGCACCCGTTCGTGCCGTTGTTGTCGCCGTCCTCGATGTCGCAGTAGGCGAGCGACACGGTACCCGTCACATCATCGCTGTTCCCCCAGAGAATCGAATCCTGAATGCTGACTGTGCTCCCCGACTGGGCGGCAAGCCCCACGCCGCTATTGGTCGCGATCGTGCAATTGCTGAAGCTGACTGTCTCCGTAATGGGCCACGTCTCGTCCCCCAGGCCGCAAAACACCCCATCGCCAAAATTCGCATCCCCGTCGTCCCGTGCGTCGTTGGCCGATATCAGGCAGTTGGATATTCTGGCCGCGACGCCGTGAAGGCGAAGCCCGCCGCCACGGGTAAGGGAGGAGCCATAGTAAGGACCTCCGCACCTGGCCACGTTGCCCGCGATCACTGTCTCCGCGATGGACAGGTCGCCGAAGAGAGAGCAGATTCCCCCGCCATGCACCTTGGTCGCCGCTCCGGTGGCATGGGCCAAATTGCCTTCCACGCGGCAGTCGCGAAGGCTGGTGGTGCAGTAAATCGTGAAAAGACCCCCGCCCTTGGCGGTTGAGGATGTTGCCACGATATAAATTTTGTTGCTGCTGATCACACAGGACTGGATCGCGAGGTCCGATAGATTGGCATAGATTCCGCCTCCGACCGACAACGAGTTGGCGCCTCCGGTAAAAGTCAGACCTTCCAGCCGGCCGTCGCCCAAGACGCGGTCGACGTTGAGAACGCGTTGCCCGCTGCCGGCGGCCGAAATGACGGTGGTGTCGCGGTTCGTTCCGATCAATTGCAGTCCCCACCGGTTCATGCTGAGCGGAAAGGTTTCCACGCCGTTCGTGTAGCGTCCCGCGGCAATGTGGATCCGCGTGCCGTCCAGAGCGGTGGACAGCGCCTTGGTGATCGAGCGGTACGGGGTCAGCGGATTGGTTGGCGTGGCCGAGCCATCGGAGCCGGTCGGCGACACGTATAGATCGGCTACCGTCGAGGCGAAGCCGGAGGCGGGATGATAGCCAAGGTCCACCGTGCCCGTGTCCTTCGCGCCATCGGCTCGCGTGGTGCGGGCGTCAAGGCCAAGCGACGAGACGTTGGCGCTGCCCGCGTCAATACACGGGCTATTGGTGGCCAGGTACAGTCCGCGATCGAACAGCGGGTCGGCACTGAAACTACCGTTGACACCGTTGCCGTCCCCGTCCTGAATGTCGCAGTTCATGAGCGTGACCGTCCCCTTGATGTCATCGCCGTTCGCCCAGAAAATGGAGTCCTTGACGGTCATGGTTCCACCGTCTTGCTGCAACCCTCTCGGAAAATTCTGGATGAACGTGCAGTTCTGGAAAGTGCCTATGGAATTTACGGCATACACACCAAGGATCGCGGGATACGAATAGGGATTCCACGAGTCGCACGTATTGACCGCGATCAGACAGTTCCGAATCGAATAGGCGCACGACTTCAGGAAGGCCCCGACTCCGTAAGCCTGGCTGTAGAGCAACCCCGATATCCGGTTGCGGGCCAGAACCGAATCGACGATCTCGCAACTTCCCCCGTACACATACACGCCGCCGCCATAAATATACCCGCCGTGTTCGTTTTTAGTCTGCCGGGCATCGTTGTAGAGGAAGACGTCGTTCGTCAGGACCAAGTAGCTGTCAGTTGCATAGAGTCCGCCACCGTAGCTATTCATCCCGCCGAAAGTCAGGTTGTTGGTGATCGCGCACGAGGCGATCGTCAGATTGCTGGCATTGACGATGTACAGGCCTCCACCCCGATTCGTACAGATGCCACCGGTGATCGTCAGGTTCTGCAACGTGCCGTTCGTGACGCCCTGGATGGACCAGACGCGATTTGAGGCGAGGGGATCCATGGCGAGGGTCGTGGGCCACTGCGCGGGGTCATTGCCTCCGGGAAAAGACCCGGTGGCCTGGTAGCCGCCGTAAACGGTGACGCCCGAGTTCGTCCACACCAGTTGGCTCGTCAACACGAACCGCTGACCGGCCAGGTGGATGGCGTCGCCGTTCGTCGCCGTATTCAACGCCTGTTGGATGTTCGTGAATCCGGTTCCCCACGTGTTGTATGGAAACTCGGGGATGGCGTTGGTCGCCACACAGTAGTCCGCCGCGTGGGTCGCCCCCCCCAGAACGAACAGAAAACTCAACAGCACTCCGAATCTTCGCTTCATGTGTTTTCGCTCCTGCCGATCAGTTCGCAGCCTTGCCGGCTTCACCAACACGGCTCTTTGCAGCCGGCTGCACTCGCCCGAACACCAATGAAACTGACTCGCAATTCGATATATACCAAGTATGGCATATCTCACTTCATTTGTATACCACAAACGTGCAGTATCTATTGTCTGCCCCAAGCACTATCGTTTTCCCAGTTCCTTTCGTGCCGCGGCGACAATTCCCATCAAGTTGCGTTCCAGTACGGCGTCGAGCGGTTCGCCCTCAGGCGTGGCCAAAAGCCGTTGCTTCGTCTTCCGGCACCGCTCTTCCAGCGACAGGGCTCCCGCGTTCACCCAGGCCTGGTAGTAATCGCGGTCCAGCAGGCGCGGAAACCATAGTTCTCGACGGAAGCGGTTTGCCGTGTGGGGGTGATCGAGAAAATTCCCGCCCGGCCCCAATTCCTCAATGACCTCGAGGCCCATGGCCTCATCGCTGACCTCAACGGGGCGCTGGGTGCTTTCGACATAGGAAATGACTTCGTTCTGGAACACCAGCATGTCGAGTGAGGCGGCTTGGTCAACACCGCAAATCCCCATATGCCCGAAGATATCGGCGCCGGCGGCCGCCGCGCAGGCCAGCGTGACGCCGGCTTCCAGGCCGGCCTGGGCGTCCGGACGCTTGGAGTCGGAGAGGCCGACGTTGACATACACCGGCAGGCCGTAGTGTTTGCCCATCTGGGTCATGCCGACACCCATGAGGGCCTGTTCCGGTCCGCTGAAAATCATTTGAGTAGTACGCATGTCGAAGGCGTGGCAGATGCCCCCGTAGCAGACCGGCAGACCCGGCTGCACAAGTTGCGTGATGCAGACGCCTGCGAGGATCTCCGCGTTTTCGACCGCCATGGTGCCGGCCAGGCTACAAGGCGCCGACACGCCCATCTGCGCCATCGGACCGATGGGCACCGGCAGATTCAGCCGGGCCGTCTCGTAGAGCAGATCGATGCCGTCGAAGGGGAAGCGCAAGGGGCTGATGGGCTCCAGGAAGGGGTTGCAGGGAGGCTGCCGCCGGGCCGCCTCCTCGGTGCCCCGCAGGGCGAGGATGACTTCATTGATGAAGCGGGCGGAGGCGCGGTTGTGGAACCAGAAGGCGATCGGTTTTGTGGTGTGACGAAGCTGCGTCGCCATGACCTCGACCGCGCGCCAGGCTACGTCGCATTCGTGCGGGTCCGCCATGGCGCCGGCGACGGTGATGCCGTCCAGGGCGTCGGCGAGGCGCGTGGCGGTGACCACGTCGCCCAGCGAGCAGTAACGGCGCGCGCCGCCGACCGTGTCCACCCACGACGCCTGTCCGGCGCTCGAGTTGTAGTTCCGCGCACCCTGGCCGAACCGGGCGGTCCGTGTGAGGTCGCGTCCGTACAGCGTATACTGCTTGCCGGCCTGGGCCAGGCAGCGTTCCACCAGATCCGCTGGAATCCGAACGCGTTGGGCCGAGTGGTCCACCCTGGCGCCGGCGTCGTGAAAGCGGCTCAGCATGTCCGTGTGGGGAATGACGACGCCGGTCCTCTCCAGGATGGACAGGGAGGCGCGATGAATGCGCTGGATTTGATCGGCAGACAGTAGAGCGGTTCGCATATAGGTTCATTATCGCACTCTCCTCCGGATTGGCGCCAACGGTCTCCGCTGCACAATCTTGTGTTTGTCTTGTATTATATTACCGGCCGTATGAACCCGATCCGAGTTAACGATGCCGCTTCCGTACCGCGGATTGTCTTGTCCCTCGGGCCTGAACACCCGATTCGATGCGCCCTTCACTGCTACCGGCAACGCCAGTCGGCTCCACGCATGGACATGCATTACGAACTGGAACTGGGAGTGGTTCTGGAGGGTTCGATGCTGCGATTCAGGCGGAGGGAGCAGGCGGTGTTACGACCGGGCGACCTGTGGCTCTGCGGCACATGGGATCCTCACGGCTTCGAGTTGCAGCGTGTCCCCTGCCGGCTTCTGGTCATCGTGATCTGGCCGCCACTGTTGGCCAATCTAAGTTTTCCGGAGGCGCCGGACGTTCACTGGCTGGCGCCGTTCACCAAGGCAACGGGTGGGTTCCTGCATCCCGCCGCTTCCCCACGGAAGACGGTACTGGCGATGGCCGAGGACCTGGCGACGATAGCAGCCAATGACGCGTCGGGCCGGATTGTGCGGCGCCTCAAGTTGCTCGATCTCCTGCTCTTCCTAGATCGTTCCGGTTTGGCCCCTCTGCATGCGGAAGGCGGACGCCCGCATGACGTCTATTCCCAGATTACGCCCGCCATCGAACTGGCATTTGCCTCGCGCACCCGAATCCCGAACGTGACGGCGGCGCGCGCCTGCGGGATGAGCACGTTTGCGTTCGTCCGTCGCTTCGAGTCATGGATGCAACTCAGCTTTTCGCAATTTGCGCTACGGCATCGCCTGAGCCAGGCGGCCCAGGAGATTGCCAGTACCGATTGGCCGATCAAAGCCGTTGCCTGCAACTGGGGGTTCACCGACGAGAGCCACCTGCATCGCTTGTTCGTGCATCACTACCACGTGACCCCTGCCCAGTATCGTGCCGCATCGCCCGGCCGCGGGCGGGACGGGGACTGCCCCACTGCGATTCCGGGTCCGGAATGACTTGTTTGCACGCGGCGTCTTGTTGGCGGACTACGACTCGAACGTATCGAAGCCCCAGGCCGCGTGGCGGCGGAACTTGGACTTGTAGTTGGTCTTGATCTTGCCGCTGTCTTCCAGGCATGCGATGCACGCGCGTGTGCATGCCGCGGCCAGGCGGTTCGGCGGCGCGCTCGCCAGCGAGGTGTCCGGGAAGGCTCCGTTCACGCAGAACTTGCACTTTTCGTTCTGGAACACGCCGACCTTGATCGTCTGGCCTCCAATCTTGCGGGTGGCAGGCTTGTCCGACAATGCTTTCGCCGGGCAGCCTTTGACGCATGCCAAGCATGTCTCGTGGCCGCAGATCTGTCCGCTCCTGAACGGCTTGTCGGGCTCGATCTCCGCCTCGGTGAACAGCATGCCCAGCGCTTGTCGGGCGCCAAACTGAGGCGTCAGAAACATGCCGTTGTAGCCGATCTCGCCAAGTCCGGCCAACTGCGCGGCATAGTAGATGTCCGGGGTCACGTTCGGCGCCGGCTTGCCCTGCTTGAAGACCACGCCGTCGGGCCAGCGTTCCGGGGCCAGCGGGGTCGATGGCACCGCCAGGATGCCGTTGTCCTCGAACATCCGGCACAGGTAGTACGCGGGCTTGGGCGTGAGCTGACGATTCACGCGGTTCCACAGCGTGCCATCCTCGATCCCGCGGAAGTAGCTGCGGGGGATGGATTTGCCGAACACCACGATGGACTTCGCCTTGGGCAGGATGCTGAGCGGATTCCATTGCGGCTCGACGTCCCGGTAGCCGTCGACCGAGGCGACGCCCACCATGTCCAGGCCCAGTGTCTTTGCCCACTGGCTAAGCTTGTCTCTTGAAA
>JAQULY010000321.1 GCA_028718445.1 Kiritimatiellia bacterium | reverse complement strand
ACTGCCAGTTCCTCAATCCTGGCAATCCGCAGGTCCGCCACCCGTTCTGCCCAAGATACGACAGGCAGTGCCAGTGCGACGACTAGCAGAGTTATTCGAGTCATCGTTTACACCTTTCCATCGAACAAGTGATTGAGCCGTTTCCGGCTATCTCCTCCATTGGTGATGAGAGTGGACTATGGCGATTGATAAAGCAATTGGGAAAGTTGACAGCCTCTGATTGTCAAACGGCCTATCCTGTAGTTTGGCGTGATAGGCGACGGGAGGGCAGCCGTGAAACCTCTGAATCGCGATATCCGGGATCCCTTTCTTGAAGCGCCCGCAGGTAATAGGTGTCGGCGGGAGAGGTGTTGGAGTATGTGAACCTTCCCACCCTCAGCCTACAGCCTTCCCCGCTTCCCTCACCCCAATAGCCCCCGCCGCCTCAAGCTCGCCATGAGCACGCTTGCCGGGTTCCTCAGCGCCTGCCAGCGTCCATCCGTCTCCACGAGCGCCCCAAGCTCATCCATCACCGCTTGCCTGTCGCGCCCGATCGCCGAGCGCCAGCACGCCTGGGCGACGCGCGACCCATCGAGCGCCATGCAAGCCCGCATGGGATCCTGGTACTTCCATGCCCGCACATCCTCCAGCATCTTCCCAGACGGCGTGGGCGCCGTTCCCGCCGCCGGCCGCCCCGCCGCAAATCCCGCCACCGGCCGCGGCGCCGATCCGGACGCAGTCGGCCCGTAAGCGCGCGGCGCCATCCCCGCGCCGTTGGCTGCGGCCATCCTGGGCGCCATCACTGTCGGTCCGATCTCCGCGCCAGGCTCCACAGCCGACGCCTCGTACCCGCCATCCCCGCCCGCCGCGGCCCCACCGCCGCCCGCGCCCAGCCAACCGGGCGGGATTTCGCCCGCTGCCTCCATGCGCGCCGCATCCAGCCCCAGCCGCTGCGCCCAGCGCTCGCGGATACCGGGAGTCAGGATATAGAGCGCCAGCCGTCGCCCTTCTGGACGCCCGCGGAAATAGCCGAAGACTTGATCGAGCATCGCGCCCCCATTCCCGGCGAGCGCCACGAACCCCTGCCGCGCCAGGGGTGCCGGTTGAAGATGGTGGGAACCGGACGAAGTACCCGTGTCCCGCCGGTGGGGGCAAGCGCTGAACAGGGGAAATAACGCTCAACGCCGAACGTTCAACTTTCAACTCGCAAGTTGAACGTTCAGAGTTGAACGTTTCTGTTTTCACCACAGCCGGCCCATGATCACGCGCCGGCTTTCCGGCCCGATCCGCGCCGCTTCCGTGCTACGCCTCCATTGTCCCTCATGGCACGCTCGACAAACCGCGCTAGGCCCAGCCCAGTTCTCGCAGCCAGGCCTCGCATGCCAGCGTCCATCCGCGGGCCGTGCCGGGAAAGTCGCGCCCCATGCCGATGCCGTGCGGCGCGTGCGGATATATATGCAGGGAGAAAGACACAGCCACGGCGGCAAGGGCCTGTGCGTAGAGCAGGCTGTTGGCCACGGGTACGGCGTTGTCGTCGGCGCTGTGCCAGATGAAGGCGGGAGGATTGGCGGACGTGACGCTGTTCTCGAGCGACAGACGTTGTTTGAGCGCCGGATCGGGATTGTCGCCGAGCAGGTTCTTGAACGAGCCGGCGTGTCCGCTCGGGCCCGCCGAGATCACCGGATAGCAGGCCACCAGCGCATTGACGCGCGAGGACTGGCGCGCTACCGGATCGGACGCCGCGGCGTCGCCGTCGTCGCCGAAGTTGGCGACCGAGCAAGCCAGGTGCCCGCCGGCGCTGAAACCGAGTATGCCGATGCGCTGCGTATCCACCCGCCATTCCGCGGCCAGCGCGCGCGCCAGCCGGACGGCGCGCTGGGCATCAAGCAAAGGCGAAGGATGCAGCCAGGGATGGACGCGATAGCGGCAGACGACGGCATGCAGCCCCAGACCGTTGAACCACTTGGCCAGCGGATCGGCTTCATGCGGCGCGTGTCCGGCATAGCCGCCTCCAGGCAGCACGATTATCAATGGACGCGGCTGCTCCGCCGGCAGCAGGAACTTGACCAGAGATGGTCTTTCGACCGCGGCGTGGTCGCCGGCAGTTTGCGGCCGGCAGTTCCCCGGCAGTTCCCCGGACCAGAGTTCAACGTTGTCCTTGGACTTCATGGCGTTAACCTCTCGTACTGCATCCGCGCGATATCTTCCAACGAATGCATCCGCGGACATTTAGCACAGCCGGCCGCAGCGTGCAAACGGTAACTATTGCGTTTCTCCGGAGCTGTGGTAATCTATGCGCCGTTTCGTTTGCCGGCAATGGCGAAAGTAGCTCAGTTGGTTAGAGCGCCAGATTGTGGATCTGGTGGTCGCGGGTTCAAGTCCCGTCTTTCGCCCCATTCTTCCAGCCCGAAACCACCGTAAAAGGCCAATGTATGCTGAAATATCGGTGGAGTCATGCCCCGTGAGACAGCTTGAGACAGATTTAGGGGTTGTAGCCCAGATATGGCTACAACATGGGCTACAACATGCCGGCGCCTAACGGAAACCTGTACCGCCGCTTCGACGGCCATTACCTCAAAGCGGACGATCCGCGCGAGGGTGTCTGGTACTTGCGGTATAAAATTCACGGCTGCCGGCATGCCGTCTGCCTGGGCACAACCGACCGCGAAACCGCCCAACACCGCGCTGCGGAACACCTGAGCCGCATCAACCGGCAGGACCGGGATGGATACCTGCGATCGCTGGTCGCCCTGGGAAAACTGGCCCAAGCCGAACTTGACGGCCGTAACCCGCGCGATGATGCCCTGGCACCGGAGAAGCTCTGGGAACGGTACGAGGCCAGCCGCCGGCGGCCGCAGTCCGGGGAGGGAACACTCAGCAACTACGAGTCGCAAGTGAAGCGTTTCGCGGCGTGGATAGCGAGCCGCACACGCAACGTCGCCAGCGTGAGCCCCGAAACAGCCGAACAGTACGTGCGCCATCTTGAGGAGGAGAAGCGCACGCCCGCGACCGTGCGCGCCCACGTGGCGACGCTGGCGCGCGTTTGGCGCGTGCTGCTGCCGGATGCCCGGAACCCCTGGACCGGACTGCACCCCACCGAGACGCACCAGGTGAACCCCTACCGGCGCCTCAGCCTGCAGGAGGTCAAGCAGGCCGCCAAGGCGGCCCGGAAGATCGGCGAGGAAGAGCATGCGCTGATCGTGCTCGGCTACTATACGGCGCTACGCATGACGGATGCCGCATGCCTCGATGCCGCGGCCTACGACCGTAAGGCGCTGACTCTGACCGTAACGCCTGAGAAGACGGCGCGGCGCAAACCGCAGCCTATTACCATCCCCGTGCTGCCGGAATTGGCCCAGGTGCTGCCGGCGGCGACCGAGGGACCCCTACTGCCGCGCCTGTGCGCCGAGCAACGGACCGGGCATAAGTCGCTCTCGAAGCGCATCGCGGCACTGATCCGCGAGACGGCCGGCGGCGACACGGCGGAGGGGAAGGCGAGCTTTCACAGCCTGCGCGCTACTCTCGTGAGCCTGATGGACGAGGCGGGAGCGCCGCAGTCGGTGACGGACTCAATCACCGGGCACGCGCCCAGGAGCATGCATGGACGCTATGCGCATCCGGATACGAAGGCGGCCCGGACGTGGATGGAAAAGGCGCTGCCACGGATCGACACGAAAGGCTTGAAATGAGGCGTCCCCGCCGCCCAAGGAGGTAGGGACGACGGGGACATGTGGCACGTGGTCTGGGAGAGTCATCGCAGACAATCGTGTGGCCGTCCGCTCGGCTCCCAAGTTGTTTGCGCCACGGGATGAAGGTACAATCGGCGACGAAGGCTGTCAACTGGCGGGAGAAGAATGAACACGCTCTACTACGGGGACAATCTCGACATCCTCAAGCGCTACGTGACGGACGAGTCGGTGGACTTGGTGTACCTGGACCCGCCCTTCAACTCGAACGCCAACTATAATGTGCTCTTCGCGGAGCGGGACGGCAGCCAGGCGGCCAGCCAGATACAGGCATTCGAAGACACCTGGCACTGGGACAGCGAAGATGAGGGAGTCTATGCCGACCTGGTGACGCAGGGGGGTAAGGTGGCGGACTGCTTACAGGCCTTCCGTACCTTCCTCGGTCCGTGCGACCTGCTGGCCTACCTGGTGATGATGGCCCCGCGGCTCGTCGAACTGCGACGCGTCATGAAGCCGACCGCCAGTATCTACCTGCACTGCGATCCGACCGCCAGCCACTATCTGAAGATGCTTTTAGATGCGGTGTTCCCAGGAACATTCCGCAACGAGATCATCTGGTGCTACCGCAAATGGGCTATAAGGGCTGGTCAGTTCGCGCAGAACCACGACGTATTGTTCTTCTACAGCCGAAACAAGAAGGCCTCCCACACGTTCAACCCTCTATTTGTGCCCGTATCCGAAGGCACAATGAAACGCTGGAAGGGCAAAAAGCAACAGGCGTTCTTCGAGGACGGCATCCGCAAAGCTACCAGTGTTGGCGATGAGCAGGCGGCAACGCCTATGCCCGATTGGTGGACTATCTCAATCATTAACCCTAACGCAAAGGAACGCCTTGGCTACCCAACCCAAAAGCCCGTGGCGTTGCTGGAACGCATCATCCAGGCCAGCAGCAACCGCGGCGACGTGGTGCTTGACCCCTTCTGCGGCTGCGGAACGACGGTGCACGCGGCGCAGAAACTGGGGCGCAAGTGGATCGGGATCGACATAACCCACCTGGCAATCACGCTCATGAAGCAGCGGCTGGCGGACGCTTTCGGGAAGCAGGCCAAGTATCAGGTGGTCGGCGAGCCTGCGAGCGTTCCGGACGCGCAGGCGCTGGCAACAAGCGATCAGTATCAGTTCCAGTGGTGGGCGCTGGGCCTCGCCGGCGCGCGGCCGGTGGAGCAGAAGAAGGGCGCCGACAAGGGCATCGACGGCAAACTGGTCTTCCAGGGGGAGCAACCGGGCAAGTTCGAGAATGTGCTGATCTCGGTCAAGGCGGGGCACGTGACGGTCTCGCAGGTCCGGGACTTGCGCGGCGTGCTGGAGCGGGAGAAGGCGGCAATAGGCGTCTTGATCTCGATGGAGGAACCGACTGGCCCCATGCGCACCGAGGCCGCCACGGCGGGACATTGGGAAAGCACGATCTGGAAGAAGCGTTACCCCAAGGTGCAGTTGCTGACCGTGGCGGAGCTACTCGACAAGCGCGAGATCGAGATGCCGCCCATCCGCGAAGTGCAGAAGACCTTCAAGAAGGCGGCATTCGAGGAACGCGACGACAGCCAGCGGCAGGAGGAACTGGACGTGTAGCGGGCCTTGCTCCGCTACGCTTCCGCAGACGGAAACGCGGATTAGTACGAGCCCCAGGATTCGCCATGCTTGGGACGGCGCGGAGGCGGCACGAGACGGCGCGACGTGCCGGAATCTCCCGGCGGCTTGCGCCCGAGAGGATCGCCCAGGGCGCCGGCAGTCACGCGCGCAGCTTGCTCCAGTCCGCCCGTAGGCAGTCCCGTAGCCATGCCTACCAGGCGATGAATATCCATGACGAGCTTCTCAACCTGCTCTTCGGTGAAGTCCTTGCCCTCTGCGGCACGCACGATGGCTTTCCCAATACTATCGCCCGAGACGGATATCTGCCCAAAAAGGGTGCTGTCGGTAGCCATAGGCGGCATAAAAGACCGATTGCCAGTGGACCAAGCCAGGATGGGCCGTACAAGCCCCTGAATAACCTGATCGGCGCCGGGCATGAGCGAGGCGCTCAGTTCGCCCGTGAGATCGAGCACGGTGTTGGCCAGTTCGGCGTCGCGGTCCCGCTCGTCGTCATCGTCGCCATCCATGAGGCCCTTGGAGACGCGCCGCACCAGCGCGCGCAGCGCGACCGAGAAGAGGCAGGCCACGATAGCCCCGGCCGCCGCCGTCCGGAAGCCGCGCCAAGTACCGCTGGCCTTGGATTTAAGGTATTCGGCTTTGACGAGGTCCCACATGACGGTGGGCTGCCCAAGGAAGGGCAAGAACCAGCCTAACCCCGCGGACCTAACGGCAGTGTGGAGTCCGGTTTCCTCCAGCGGCGTGGAAGGGTTTTGCGTGTCGCGCGTCATGCGCGAGACGGCATGGATGGCATCGGCTTCGGAGCGTCCAGCCTGGCGCAGCGAAAGATAAAGGTCGATACCGTTGCCGATCTCGCCCTTGACCATGCCGGAAAGCGCCCATTGCTGGAAGCGCTGCCAGGCGTCGCGCCGCTTGAGCGCGCGCGCGTTCTGGCTGGCGCGTTCGCTCTCTTCGACCTCCAGACGCTGCGAAGCCAACTGGGCAAAGACGCGGTAGGGCGAGCGGTGCCAGCGGTCGTAGAGGTAGCCGTCGCCAATGAGCTTGTCGTAGACCGCCTGGCGCTCGGGCACGCCCAGGCGCGCAAAGCCAGGCTTGGGATTGAACACGCGCGCGAGAAACTTGGCAGCCGTGGCGCCGCCGCCCGCGCCGGTAGCAGCCACGCGCCCAGCCAGCGTAATGGCGCCAGCGTAGCGGTTGAGCGCAGCGGAGGTAAGGCGCATGCCGAGGATGAAACCGGAGACGGCGCGCTCACGCCTAGCTAACAACCTCTGCACCAGGTTGAAAGCGTCTGTATGGCCTTTCTGGTAGGTGGCATAGGCCAGCGTCTCTTTCATCGAGCGCAGTGCGCCAGTGCCCCAGCGGGAG
>JAQULY010000320.1 GCA_028718445.1 Kiritimatiellia bacterium | reverse complement strand
CGACGAAGCGGTCTCGCATCTTGTCGCGGTCCTTGCCCTCGGCGCCGGGACAACACCACATGTTTGTGATGCCGTCGGGCTCGTTCCATATCTCCCAGTACTTGATGCCCCACTTGTGGCCGTTGGCCCAGCCTTTGTTGTAGTGGCGCACGATACCGGCGAGAACTTCGGCGTAGGCGTCGAAATCCTTGGGGATCAGCGCGTTGAAATGCACGCCTTCGGTGTGCTCGATGGAGGTCCCCAGCCGGTAGAAGATTTTCAGGCCGATGTTGCGGGCGAGACGGAGGGCCTCGTCGGTGGCGTCGAAGTAGTAGTTCTTCGGATCCTTCGGATCGAGATGGTCGAGGGGGAAGATGTGCTGCGTGTCGACGATGCGCTGGCCGGTGGAGACATGCGGCCAGTCGTGGGTGCGCGTATAGGTTAGATTCAAGGCCCGGATTGCCTCGTCATCGTTCTGGATGACGCGTGGATAGGTGCGCGGCGCCCACCCGGACGAGTGCAGTTCGGGACGGAGTCTGCCGGATCTGGCGGTAAAATCAATGCGGGCGGCCAGATCGCGGCGGTCCGGGGTTGCTGTCGGAATCTTTCCTGTTCTCATGGCTTGAACTCCACGGTGGCGAACCGGTTGAGGGGGTATTCGTAGGACATTGCCAGAATGGGCGAGAGTACCGTGCGTTCCGCGGACGGGCCGGCCCGGCGGCGTTCCACCTGCAGGCGCAGCTGCGCCGGGATAGCGTTTTCAAGCTCCGGCAGCGCCTCCCAGGGAACCGCCAGGCCGACCGTCCATTCCTTTTCCTTCACGGCGGCCGCGGCGCGAATCCCCTTCGCCGTCCAGGCAAACCGGTCGGAATGATGGAATCCGTCCAGAAATACCGGCTCGATGACAACCGCCTGGGACGTAATGCCCTTCGGATTGACCCGGATTTCGTAGAACGACGGCATGCCGAAAGGCGCGCTGCGTCCGGTCCAGAGTTGCAGCGAGACGGTATCGTCCTTCAAGAGTTCGGTATCCTCGCCGTCCTTCGCCGCCATCGCGAGCGCCGTCAAGTTTGTTTCCAGCGCCTGGGCCAGGACATAGAGACCGTTCGTGTCGTAGCCGACGCGGATCGCCGTGCCAAGACTGGGCGTGTCACCCTTGATCAGGCCCACGAGCGGCTTCGCCTCGACCTGTTCCCAGACCGATCCGCCTTCGAGCGGCGGTGGCGTTGCGAAACGCGTCGCCTGCCACCGCGGCTGGTTGTCCAGCCAAGCGTGGAAGCCGGCGGCCTCGTCGAAGAACGGCTGATGCGCCTCGGTCCACCAATCCACCCGCCGCCGATGAATCGTGTCCTTCCCGGCCGCCGTCGCGGCCTCGGCCAGCCACTGCTTGAGGAGGCGCAGGTCCTCGGGCCGATAGACGTCCTTGTAGATAAGGCGGTTGGGCACCTCCACGGACGGCGGGATCTCGCTCCAGCGCGCGTGCTCCCAGCGGTCGATCAGGTGATTAAAGAAGGCGGCCATCGGCTTTTCCGCCGGACCGAAGGAAAGCCGGTAGAACTCGTCCAGGATGGCGCGCGTGTCCGCCTCGGGATTCCACTGCAGGCGGCCGCTCAGGTACACCATCGGGAAGGTCCGTCGGCCGGTCACGTCCTTCGCTCTGGACCCGTTGTTGAACACGCCGGTGATGTGCGGTGCATAGGTCTTGTACCATTTGGCCAGCGTGTCCGGGGCCAGAATGGGGGCCTCCGTGAACATCTCGGGATAGCAGTAATAAAGCCAGACCGCCATTCGGCCGCGGTCGTTGCCGACCAGCGACTGCCAGGAACGGAACAGCAGGGCCTCCTCGTCCCAGATGGCGGGGTCCACCTGCATCTGCGGCCCGCGCAGCACTATGTACATCATGTCCAGGTTGTCGGGCCACTCCGTCGTCCGCGGCGGCCACTGGTAGGAGTCGTATCCGGTTGCGACCGCCACGCGCCGGCTTGGCCACTTCTGCGCCACGCCCCTGGCCAGGCGCGCCATGAAGCCGTAGACCACCTCGCTGTGCTTGGCCTTCCCGTTGTCGTAGCGCCGGGCACGCAGGCATTCGGGGCAGTAGCATTCGCCGCGGACGTTCATGACGTCGTTCGGACAGTGGTAGGCATATAGGTCGTTGGGCTGCATGATCCGCATGTCGCCCCACAGGTAGGGCCGGCTCTTGTCCCCCCCGAGGTACGTCTCGATGTTGGCCAGCTCCTGGGTCAGGACGCCCGGCTCTGAATAGCACAAGTGTCCGGAGGTTTTGCGCGTGCCGTCCTTCTGAAGCGTCGTGCGGGCGCCGTCCGGCCGCATGGTGAAGTACTCCGGATGGCTGGCGCTGAAGTATTGTTGCCACAGGAAGGTGGTGTGGCACACGAACAGGCGCGAGCTGCCGCCGGTCCTCAGGCACGGGTGCCAGGGGGCGGCGGAGGCACTCACGCCGCCGGCGCGCAACTGCAGGAACGGAGCATCCGTGAAGTCGGTCTCGGGAACGGCGACTGTCGCCATCGCGGGCACGATCGTGCCGAACTCGCCGGGGAAGTACCAGCGCACGCCGAGCCGCTCCAGCAGCTCATAGACACCGAAGAGCGTGCCGCGGTCATGCCCCGCGGCAAAGCTGTCCGCCGGCGCCACCTCGCCGACGATGGCTACGCCGCGCGGCGCGGTCTTGATCCGGAACCCTTCCGGCTTGAGCTTCGCCGCGTCAATCCCCCAGTTCGCGGTCAGGGCGGATGCGCCCACGAGCACGAGCGCGCCCTCGGCCGGCGCCTGCGCCGCGCGAACGATGGGCAGCGTGGCACCGCTGATCTGTTTGAGGTAGTCCTGGAGAAAGAGCGCCGCGTATTCGACCGTGGCCGGCTTGTCCTTGGGCACGGGTCCGTCGGGATAGCCGCTTTGCCCGACCCAGTAGGTGCGCGGCCAGCCCGTCAGCGGCGCCGGTTCGTCGGGTATGACGATCGTCGCCGCCGGCCGTCCGCTCTCGACCAGTACCACCGCCCTGGCTGCAGGAATGGTCAACATGCCCGCCAGACACACCAGCGGCGCGACGAAAAAATGTCTCGGAATAGCACTCATATTTCCCCACTAGCGTAGCATGATCAGCGTACCGACGTTCAGTATCTCTTGCGAGCCGAATCCGAGCAGCGCGTTGCGCATGGAGGCGTTCTGTGCCCGGATGTAGCCCGCCGATCGCGCCACCTTGGAGAACCGCAACTCGTCCAGCGTACCCGCGGTGCCTCTTCCCAGAGTTTGGCGGCTCATGAATAATCCGCCGTGCGGGATGACCGCGCTGCTGCTGCTACCATCCAGCGCTCCGTTCAGGTATATCTGTCGTGGTGTCGGCGCGGGCGCGCCGTATACGTCCGCCACGTAGTACCACTCGCCTGTGGCAATTGCGGTTGTTCCCGAGCAGTAGTAATTACCGTTTCCATCGCAAATGTGGGAGATCAAGTTGCTGGCGGCGTTGGCATAAACACTGTAGTACGTCGACCCGGCCTTGTCAGGATACCAGATCAAGAAGTTTGCGTTCCAAACACTGTCGCGCCTGTACCATGCCTCAAACGTCGCGCTTGCGGGTCTGGCCACAACGACCTCCTGAGTAATGACCGCGCCCGACCACGAACTGTAAAGCACTCCGTCGCCAATGAACCCGGGTGAGCCCAGTGCAACGTTCAGGGGCATACCCGTGACGGCGTTCACCGTCGAATCGAGGATTTTTCCGCTGTGCTCATCCATATGATGAACGTAGCAGTAGTTGCTGTCCCAGACGTTCGTCGGATCGGCGCCGTCCGCGGCGGCGGCCCGGCGGTGGTAGATGTAGAACGTCGTGGGCGATCCCGCCGCCAGCACTGGCAGCCTGACCCAATATTCGGCGGTTTCGGCGTCCTGGTCATGCTTCTCGCGCTCGTAACTCAGCGGGGTGATTCCATCCGACGCCGTGAAACGTACGTCGTAACCGTTGGGGTTGGATGCATCGAAGGAAAAATTGGCGGGGATGAGACTGACCCGCACCGGGAAGTCAGCCTGGGTACTCGATATCGCCGTCAGGTTCGTGACTGTGAGCAGCCGACGATGCGTGTAGCCGCTCAGCCAATCAATCGTCCCCACCTCCTCTGTTCCATAACCGAGCAACTGATCGCGCATGGCGGCGTATTGCGCCGTAAGGTAGTTCTCCGATCGCACCACCTTGGAGAACCGCAGTTCGTCCAGGGTCCCTCCCGCGTAACGCCCCATTACTTGGCGTCTCATGGAAAAACTATGAGGATACGTCGCACCGGTGTCGAGGGTCCCGTCGAGCACTCCGTTCACATAGATCCGCGTGGCGGTGGTGCCCCCCGCTCCATACATCTGCGCAACGTAGTGCCAGTTGCCGGGCACAAACATGTTGGTGCCTGTGCAAGTGTAATGGACTCCTCCACCCTCACTGTAGTAATGGCAGGCAAAGTTGCTCTGGGCGTTGTAGTAGACATCGTAGAAGGCCGACCCATCCGTGTTTGCCCACCATAGGAGGTAACGCGTGCCACTTGCGCTGTCGGGCTTGTACCAGGCCTCGAAGGTTCCGCTCACTGGCCGGACCACCACGACGTCCTGGGTGACGAAGGAACCTGTGCTGTACCAAGCCGCGTTGCCGATCATTCCCTCGGAACCCAAAGTAACGTATGTAGGAATCCCCGTGACGGAGTTCATCGTCGAGTCATAGACCTTAACACTTCCGCTGGCCTCCTCCATGTGCTGAACGTAGCAGTAGTTGCTGTCCCACACGTTGGTCGGATCGGCGGCGTCGGCGGCATCCGCCGGCCGGTAGTAGACGTAGAAGGATGTGGCCGCCGACGAGGAAAGTGCCGGCAGCCTGACCCAGTACTCCGCTGCACCGGCGCCGTGACGCTCGCGCTCGAAGCTCAGGGGCGTCGTCCCGTCGGCCGCGGTGAAGCGCACGTCGTGTCCGTCGGCGTTCGCGTTCTGGAAGCTGAAGTTTGCCTCCGTGAACTTCACCAGGATCGGGAAATCCGTCTGGTCGGACCCGATCGCGGCCAGGTTCGTGACGGTCAGAAGGCGGCGGAAACCGAAGCCATCCAGCCAGTCCGCATTGCCGCTCGATCCGTAGAGGCACATGCAAGCCGCCAACCCCAAACATGCCAACCAGCGCTGCTTCATATGAACTCCTCTCGGCGCATTCTCCGCTACGGCCCCGGCTTTCTCCGCCATTGCCGGGCAAGCCACCAGGCAGCAGCGAACCGCCTCTCTTGTTGTGTATATGACTCCTATCAGCATGATTACAGTATGATATAACTCATATGCGTGTCAAGCAGCAATAGGCTGTAGGCTGTAGTCTGTAGGCTGAAGCAGCGGAGGGCGGCTCTGGCGGAGCACACTTAACCGCCACGCTTATGCGGATACGCTTAACCGGCTCATCTTACACGATCGTTCACCAGCGAGACACTTCTCGACGCCCTCGATCACTCCCCAGGAATAGGCGCGAGTGGCAATGATGCCGCCCATGGTGCGCACGCGCGCCCGCAGCACGGCTTCGGCATTGGACGGGCATACCGCGCACCGCGCGATGGAGGAGTCGAACATGGCCAGATCGTTGCTGGCATCGCCCGCCACGATCGTGTGCTCAGGGCCGAGCCCCAGGCGCGCCTGCAACTCGCGGATCACGTCACCCTTGTTGATGTGCGCGGGCATCAGGGTGTTGCCGGTCTTACGCCCGGGATGCCACAGATAATAGGCATCCGCGTTCAACAGCGGCTTGAGCAGTTCCATCACCCGGTCCGCGCATCCCGGACTGGCGCGATAGCTGACGAACAACTCCCCGTCAAAGTCGCATGACATGTGTGACACCAGATCGCGCGCCAGGAGTCCGGACAGGATCTTCCGCGTCCGGCCGGCATGCCGCCTCCGAAAACGACGGTGCCGCCGGACAATCTCCCGTTCATAGCCCGCTTCATGGACCGGCCGTCCGCGCTGTACGCGCGCCAGGAACTGCCCCGTGCCGCCGCATAAAAAGGCCGGACGGCTCTTGACGCCGCTGCGCTGCATCAGGCCCCATTGCTTCTCCACGCCCCAGGTGGTGTTGGTGATCCAACGGATGCCGCGCGCCTTGAGGCCGTCCAGGAAACTCACGAAATCCGGGGGAAACCGGTCGTAAGGTTCATGGCCGCCGAGAGCTGTGCCGTCGAAATCGAAGACGAGGAGTCGGATCGTTGGTGTCATGGATTTCTAGCGCAGCATCATGAGCGTGCCGCGCGCCATCCGGTCTTGGCCGCCGTACTGCAGCAGCGCGTTGCTCATCGAAGCATACTGCGCCCGGATGTAGCTCTCCGATCGCGCCGTCTTCGAGAACCTAATCTCGTCCAGCACGCCGCCGGCACGGAGCCCCAGCCGTTGGCGTCCTTGAAAGAAAGTGGAATGAGGAGAAACGTTCAAAGACGCGGTCGCGTCCAGCGTCCCGTTGAGGTACATCTTGCGGGGCGACGGCGCTGGCGCGCCGTAGACATCCACAAAGTGGTGCCATTCGCCCACTGCGACCGCCGTCGTCCCCGTGCAGTAGTAATTGCCACCCACCACGCCGGTGTAAATATGGGTGACCAGTTTGCCAGAGGACATCGCCGTGATGTCGTAGCCCCGTGATCCGTCCGTGTAAGCACACTCCAGGAGGAAACAATCGCCGGGAAGCGCGGTCGGCTTGAACCACACC
>JAQULY010000319.1 GCA_028718445.1 Kiritimatiellia bacterium | reverse complement strand
TTCGAGCGCGTGGGTTTTGCGGAAAAAAGGGTATCGCGACTCGATGCGAGAAGCGGGGCTTCCGACGCGGGTGATCAATGACGAAAGCGATCTGAAGGATGCGACCGCGCGCAACCAACTCGGAAAGAGGCTGTTTGAATTGACCAACAGTCCGACCGCGGTGCTTTGCCCGACGGACGTCATGGCCATGTCCGTCCTGCGAATTGCGCGCGCGGCGGGGCTGCGCGTGCCGGAGGACGTTTCCGTGATGGGGTTCGGAGGCCTCGATATGGGGCTTTATGCGGATCCGGCCGTGACCACCGTGGCCGTGCCGTTCGATCGGATGGGCGAGCGCGCGGCCGAGCTTCTGATTGCCGCCATTGAAGGAAAGGGCCGAGCGACCGGCATCGAAGAGCGGCTGCCGGCAGAGTTGATCGTGCGCGAGTCCACAGGGCCCGCGCCAATGTCTGGGAACACTAAAAAAGAAGGAGATTGTCCATGAATGCAGGGACGAAGTCGGTTGCCATAACGGTGGCGGGACTGATGATTGGAGCAGGGATCGGCGCGCGGTCCGGCGTCGCCGCGGAACTGTTCAAGTATGACGGGTATCTGACGACCAACGCGACGGTGATTGCCAGCAACACCGCGCTATCCTCCGTCACCGGGCTTATCGCCAGCCGGATGCAAGGAAAATCCGTGAACAAACCCGGACTAGGAGGCATTTACCACTACAGCAACAACGGAACCATGGCCGTTTATCAAGTGCAGAGAGAGGATGGCACCTGGACCAAGTGCGTGAAGGTGCAAATGGAGCAATCCGGAGCGGACATTACCGCCCGGGCAATCTACGCCAAGTATGATGCTACGGCATCTCATCCCGCGGGATTTGACTTCGATACGGGTGGCACCGCCACGGTCTTGGCGACCAACGACACCGTCGACGGTTATGGCGTGAAGCTGATCTACGTCAATAAGGAGAATAGTACGAACTGGCCCTTCTATATTCCTCCGCACTTGTCGTCTATTTGCGGCGGCTATCGGCTTGCCAACCTCGCGAACGTCAGCGCGAAGCTTGGCGGCGCAAGTATTCTGGACCCCGATCCCGTTGCGCACATCTACTACTTTACCAACAACGGAACAACCGCCAGCTTTCAGGCACAAACCGTTGATGGCGTGAATATAAAATGCGTTAAGATTGAAATGGAAGCATCCGGATCCAGCCTGATCAAGGCCCGCGTGGCATACGCCAAATATATGACAGGCGCCGCGCTGGGCTACAACTTCGATGGAGGCGGAACAATTTTTGACAGTGCAACGGCGTCAGCCGACCCCGGCTACGGCCTGTATGACCTTGGCGTCGCGATTGTCCGCAGGGGAACGGCAATCCTCATCAATTAGGACCTTGCGTTCGGATCGGATGGCGACTTCCCGATGGCGTGGCCCATGTGGCGGCGACGGCGACGGGACAGTTCATTGAGTACTAGCACAAGGAAGGTGGGATCACGATGATTATTAGAACAGTGACAATGTCCGCAACCGGCGTCTTGCTGGCGATGGCGGGGCTGATGACTCCGATTGGACCGGCCGCGGCAGACACCGCAGGGTTCGGCGGAAAAGATTACACGGCGGAATGGCGCGTCTTCAACAAGAGCTTCATTCAGGCCAATGTGGATTCCCGAGGCAAGGTCTCCATCAAAAACAGCGCCGACCGGTCGGTGTTCGCTTTCGGCCTGCAAGGGATGGAGCGAGACTTCTGGAAGACCTCCGAAGTCGTGAACGCAACCGCTGTGTTGGACGACTCCACGATCATCCCCGGCAAGACGGGCAACGGCTTTCGGTTCGACCGTTTCCCGATTGACCTCGGCGCATCGGTCCAGTACCGGTTTTCTGGATCCATGAGCATCGCGGCGTGGGTCAAACCCGAGATTCTGGGCGGCTTCATCGTAGCCAACGGCTTCACGAAACATCCGAACTTTTTCGGTGAAGATCATCTATACAGTCTGGAAATCCAGTCCGATGGCTCGCTCTGGTTCGAATTGACCGATATCGCCGGCAAACGGCACTTTTACAGTCCGCCGGATCTGAAGCTGACGACCAACGCCTGGCAGCACGTGGCCGCCACCTATGACGGGGCAGTCATGCGCGTCTATATCGACGGCAAGGAGGCCGGCTCCGGCAAGGAAGACAAGAACATCCGGATTCGCGACGCTTTCCCCGAAGGGCGGCCCTTGCGCCTGGGCGATGGGGCTCGCGCGGTCATGGACGATTTCCGCTTGTATGGCCGGGGATTGACCGCCAGGGAAGTGAAGGCTTTGGCCGATGGCGCTGCTCTCACGCCCGCCGACGGCAACCTGGAACAGGGGCTGGCCGCCCGATGGGACTTCGACGCCAAGCAGGGCGCGTTCTGGAATGTGAACTGCAAGGAAGCGTTCACGATCAAAGGCGTCACGCTCGGCGGCACGGAGGTGGCGATCGCCATGACCCTGTCCGTAAGCGGCGACACGCTCCAGTGCCGCTACGAAGCCAGCGCCCCGATCACGCTGGTCGGCATGTTCCCCGGCGTGCCGGAAGCGAACTGGTTCCGGTCGAAAAATGGGAACGGCAAGGATATTCAGGGCGAGCTGTGGGGAACGTTCACCAATCTCGATCTGTTTGGTTTCCTTGAGTACAACCACCTGGAACGGCGGACGCGCCTGGCGTTCGGGGAAGGGCAACCGTTGACCGTGAAGCCCTGCGGATCGCCGACGCAACCGCCCGCCTTTACGCTGGCGTCCGCGCGGAAAGGAGACACCAATGTCATCGATTTCACGTTCCAGTCGCTGGACCCCGCCAAGGCTCCGTTGGCGGCGGCGGACGTCCCCGTGGTGACGCGGCCGTTTGACCGCAAGAAGCTGAAGGTTCGCGAGCCGGCGGTTCCCGTGAAGATCGTGGCGCTCAGGGGCGAACCCGTCTTCAAGCGCGGCGAGAAACTGGCGTTTCGCCTGACGCTCAACGATGCTACCCTTAAGGCGATCGCCGGGCGGACTCCGGAGGTCCGATGCATCGATGCCATGACGGAAGCCGTGATGGAAAAACTGGCGCTGGGCGACCCGTCCGAAGGCATCCGCGAAATTACCCTTCAGGAGGTCAAACAGGGACCCTACCGCGTGGAGCTGTGGAACGGCGACAATAAACTCGGGGAGAGCGAGTTCGTAGTGGTCGGGCCGATCGAACAGCGCAAGATCGGTCCGTTGGAGAAGGCCCCGCTCAAGCTCCGCGAAGTCGACAAGATCGAATGCGCGGAGGACAACGGAAAACACGAGTTCTACGCCCTCAGTCCGGATCGCGTGAAAATCAATGAGGCGCCGGGCGTGGGAAAATTCCTGGTCTACGACGCTTTGCCGTCGACGGAGGAAAGAGGCATGGGGCACGAGTGGATCGCCTATCGGGTCAACCACCTGAAGGTCGACAAGCCGCACCTGCTGGTCGTGGAGTATCCGGACATTGGCGATACGGTTGTCTGCATCACGATCATGCACGCGCTGGCGGGGGATGCGCCCAAAGACGCGAACGGCAATCGGGTGGTCACGCTTCAGAACGTCCTCGACTACGCCAAGGCGCGGAACTGGGGCCCCCAGGACAACTATCGGGTCCCAGCGACCTGCGGCTACGTTTCGGGCAACGGATTTCACGTGAGCGGCAAGACTCAGTCCTTCAGCACGGTGTTCTATCCGGGGGACGAGTTTGCGGTGATCCAGTTCGACAACTTCGGCTATATCAATCGAAGTCCGGTACGCCTGAGCCGCATCGCCGTATACGAGATCGAGGACGATCTTCCCATGGTGGCGGCGCCGAACCTGGCGAACGACCGGATCTTCGGGCACTATGACGAATGGATTCGCGATCCGACCAAAAACTTCGCATCCGTCGCCATGGTGCGGGGCGAGATGCATTCGTTGGGCGTCCCGAATCATGGGTATGCCAACAAGTATTACAAATGGTATTACGTCGCCGCCGAGCGCCTGGTGAAATATCTGCGATTCCGTGGAGAAAATACGTGGTTTGGCGGCGTGATTCGGTATGGCAGCGCGACGTTTCCCTCGGAGACGGCCTACGGCGGCGGGCCGGACATGATGCCGTTGTACGCCCGGATGTTCGAGGAGAACAACCTGACCCTCGTGCCTTCGGTGGGCTGCATGTCCACCTTCCCGGTGAGATTGCTCGACCGGCATTCCAGCTATGATGTGCAGCGTGGAGCCGACACATCCCTGCAGGTCAGTTGGTATGGGGACTTCAGTTACGTCATCTGGGGAAAAGGGCGCGCGGTGAATCCGCTGCATCCCGCCGTGCGGGAAGCGTTCGGAGCGCAGGCGGCCGAACTTGCGCGGGTCTACAAGGACTATCCGGCTGTGAAGGGGGTTCTGTACCTCAACACCCTCGCCAACGGGTACCTGTATCCTTCGTACTTCGGTTCGTATTTCCACTGCGCGACGCCACCGGGCTATGATTTCGACGAGTCGTCGAGCCGCTATACCTTTGACGACCGGACGATCGCTGAATTCGAAAAACGGACCGGCATCAAGGTGCCCGCCGAAGGGGAGAAACGCTTCAAGCAGCGCCGGCAATGGCTGATGGCCAATGCCAGAGATGCCTGGAATGACTTCCGATGCCGGCTGATCGCCGAAGCCTATCAGGCATTGGCCGAGCCAGTGAAAAAAGAGTGTCCGCGAATGGAGTTTTTCACCGGCGAGATAGGCAACACCAGCATGACGGTGGCCTACGCGGGGGGGCCGGACGAGTGGTCGAGTCTGGATCTCCTGCGGAAGATGGGCTCTCACCTGACCGTGACGAATGCGTACGATTATGTGCCCGGATACTTCTTCGGCGAAATGAACGGCGGCTCGGCCTTGTACAATGGAACGCTCAAGTCGAACCGGGTTGCGCGATTCAACGCGATGAACGTCGATCGCAGCACGGACGGGATTCTGGACGGTCAGGACCGGGTAGGGGCGTACCTGGGCCGGACCTTCTACGAGGCTTGGAGCCGGCCTTATCCGCCGGAGCGGCCCTGGTACACGAGCAAGGTGCATTCGTGCCGGTATCCACTGGCCGGGAACCGCGGGAGCATGCTCGACTTCGCGGTGATTCTCTCCCGCTGCACGCCGGTGTACATCTGCCATTGCTGGGTGGACGGTAACGTGCCGCAGGGACACGACGAACAGTTCCGGGAGTTCACTTCCGCCTACCGATCCATTCCGCTGGGAAAATACAGGACCGTGTTCGCGGAGAGATACCCCGGCATCACGGTGCGCAGTGCCGGCGTTTCCGGCAAGACCCACTTTTACGCTGTCAATACCGATTCTAAAACGCGGATGGTGAAAGTAAAAACAACGAAAGGAATCAAGGAACGCACTGTCGGTTATCCCAAGCCCGTTCAGACCGGCGGCGGTTGGCAAATCGACCTTGAGCCTTATGCCGTGCGGGTCTTTGAGTTGACCGGAGGAAAGCTGGGCGAGATCACGGCGAAATAGAAAACGGACCCACCCCTATTACGATTTGATCACTATGACGAATAACAACATAGAGGACCACACGCAACAAGCAAGCAAACTTAATTGCATACAGGAAAATCTTTCGCCCCACCAACGGGAAAGCGGACTGGTCACAAGCGTGTCAAACTACAGATCCGAAAAAGTTTGGTTTGGTGTCAAAATCACCCCCTGGACGGCATTGCTGTTGTTTATCTTGCCCCTATTAACAGCCTTGCCGATCCAGGGAGAAGACGCCACCGCCATGGTGACAGCCAACCTAAACGAGCTGGTGGGGCAATCGGTTGATGTTGCGCCAAGCGGTTACCTGTATCGGGCGGATCGCCAGGCGGACGAGAATCCGCCTGAGAGTTGGATTGGGCTCATGCAGTACACCAGACTGCCGTACACAAAACCGGTGGACCTGAATGCCCCGGCAATCAAGAAGGTTATTTGCGGATTGTTGTGGGAAGAGGTGCGACCCGTACGACGGGTGGAATTGTTTTGGTCAGGGGATGCCAAGCGACGCCCATTGCCGGGGGAGATCGCGCTGTCGTTTTTTGACGGTCAGGACGAGAACATTCACACTTGGTGGAATGCCCGCAAAACCATAGAGGCCGGCCAGCCCGAGGTGTCGGCCGATGGACGTACGTATGTCTACACGATCCCGCGGGACACGTGGGGGGTATTCGTCGCGGTTAGAACCCAGCAGAATGCTTCGGCCTACGCAGTGCCCGCGCTGCGGGCATTCGTGGACGATGTATGGAAGAAAGCGGACATCGAGATCGAATGGGGGTTTGACGACGCGACGGCCAACCTCGAATACGACGGTCGCATCGAGGCGTACGACGGAATTATCGGCGACGTAAGGCCATTGGCCGGCGACATGGGTACAACCATAACCGGGCCGGCTGCCTGGCTCTCGGCCGGGAAGGACGGTCAACGACGGGGTGTGCGGATGAGCCTATTGTATATGGGCGCGTCGCAATGGCGGAGCCAGTGGGGGTTTACCACCTGGTCGGAGGACGTGGCGCGCACGATCGTGACGGTGTGGACCAAGTCCGGTAATTTCTCGTTTCTTGCCGCCGACCTGGAGAGAGGTCCCATCCTGGCATCGGAGTACGGTTTTTTTGTGCGTGCGACCGCCACCAGAGCGGCGGCTGCCAAACCCGCCGTCCCGCCGCGGCTGGAGTTGTTGCAGACGAAGGCGGACAAGATCATGGGCAATCCAACCATTGGCGGCTGGGGGAGCACTAACCCCCCCTGGGTTTGCGCAAAC
>JAQULY010000318.1 GCA_028718445.1 Kiritimatiellia bacterium | reverse complement strand
GCCTTCAGCCTCTGTGTACCTCTCTGTCTCACAGCTCCATTGTCAGGCGATGCACTTGACATTCTTCCGTGAATATGGTTGCATAATGATATGAGCAAAGGGAAATTGACTATGCGGCGGATTGCGCGGTCCGCCGGCGTTTCCCAGGCGACGGTGTCGTATGTACTGAGCGGGAAGTGGCGCGACAAGCGCATCTCGGAGGCGCTGGCCGAGCGGGTGAGCACGGTGGCCGAGAGGCATGGATACCGGCGCAACCGCCTGGTGCGCGCGTTGCGCGATGGGCGCAGCCACACCGTCGCCCTCGTGCTGCCCCACCTTGTGGTCGGTTACTTTCCGTGGATTGCCGTGGGCGTGGAATCGGAGGCGCGTCTTCACGGCTATCATGTCCTGATTAACCAGTTCGCGGACGCGAAGGATGAGGCGGGTGAGATCGAGGCGCTGCTTGAGCAGCGCGTGGATGGCATCATCATGACGCCCCGGAACGTGCCGGCCAGTAAGCGCTACTACCGCAGACTGGTGGCGCAGCGGATTCCGTTGGTGTTTGTGGACTCGTATCTTGCGGACATCGCCTGTCCGGCGGTGCTCGGCGAGGACGAGGCGGGTATGCGCATGGCGACCGCGCACCTGATTGCGCAGGGCCATCGGAGAATCGGTTACTCGGGCAAGGGGCAGGTTGGCTATCACCTGCGGGACCGCCTGCGCGGATTCCAGGGGGCCATGGCCGACGCCGGAGTGCCGGTCCCGCGCCGTCACGTGGCGTTCGGCGATCACGCCTCGGTGACGGCCATGCTGAAGGGGCCGGATCGGCCAACGGCCCTGGTGGCGATCAATGACTATGTTGCGTTGGACGCGATCGAGGCGGCCGAAGCGTTGGGACTGCGCGTTCCCGAGGATCTGGCGGTCGTGGGCTTCAGCGACCATCTCCAGCGCGTGGAGCACTTTCGGGTGCCTCTGACTTCAGTCCGGATGGACACGGATAGGATGGGGCGCCTGGCGATGCAGACATTGCTGCAGGAGATAGAAGAGGGCGTTTCCGGGCGGCGAACGGCGGTGCGCGTCGGCGCCGAATTGGTTGTGCGGGCGTCCAGCGGCACGGCCGTCGCCGGCACGTAGGGATATGAGGAGATAATCCGGTAGACGATTACGGACGACGATTACGAAAAACGAGGGGACAATTCCGAATCGTTCACCGTAATCGTCGCCCGTAATCGTCAACCGAAATGGACAGAAAGAGGGGGGAGAAAGCCGAGAGACGGTTGACTCCCTGCAAATAGGGCAGTTACAGCGAAAAACGTGCTGTCAGGTTTGACAGAATGTTCAGCGGAATGGAGAAACCACGATGAAAACGAAACGAACGGGCAGAATGCGGTGGGCGTTGACATTGGCGGCGGGGCTGGCGTGGTGCGGGATGGCACTGGTGTGCCGTGGGGACGTTCCCACTCCGCTGGTGGAGTTCCTCTTCGAGAACGGGACCGCGAACAGCGGTTCCATCGGCGGAGCAGGTTGTTTTGTCACCAACAACGGCGTCTGGCCGGTCATCTCGGCGGCGGGGAGCGGTGTGGGCGGCGGCCATGCCATGGACAACCGGTCGGTGTCTTCCATGGGCGCGGCCGGCGGTTATCTGCGCCTGGACGACGATGACCGGCTGGACGGTTTCAAGTCGCTGACGATGTCCTTCTGGTACCGGGCCACCAACAGTTTTCCCTACGGCGTTCGCCTGCTGAGCAAACGCGCGGGGGTTGCGTGGGTTTCTGGTTTCGAGATGCTAACCGCCAACGACACGATCTGGCATGCCTTTGGCGGATCGGACATCGGGTACTGGACCGCTGGGAACACGGGCAGCAGTCTGTACGCGATACGCGACAAGTGGGTGTTCGTCGCGCTGACCTGGAACATCACCAACGGCATCGTGCGGTACTATGCGGGGCCGCAGGGAGAGGAACTCACCATGGTCGAACAAACCGGCGTGCCAACCTCCGCCTTCACCAACCTCTCGGTCAACAACGCGTCGGCCCTGACGATTGGAGCGGCCTCGAGCGTCACTCCAGGGACCGCCGCCTTTGACGGCATGATAGACAATGTGCGGATCTGGGGCTCCACCAACGATGCCTCCGGCGTGCTGAGCGACGCCGCGCTCCAGGAATGCTTTCTGCAGGACGACCTCAATCCGGTCAGTCCGGGCGTTCCTCTGGTGGAGTTGCGGTTCGACGGATCGCTGACGAACAGCGGGGCCATTCCCTTGAGCGCCGCCTTCGCCACCAACAACGGCGTGTGCCCGGCGATCACGTCCGACGGACAGGGCGCGAGCGGACGGCCGGGCGACTTCGCGATGGACAATACCTCCGCCTCGGTCATGAATGGCGCCGCCGGCTACTGCAGGCTCCCGGACTCGCACCACCTGGACGGGCTCAAGTCGCTGACCGTCTCCTTCTGGTACAACGTAGCCGAGGCGCTGTTCTATGGACCCAGGATCGTGAGCAAGCGCGCTTACGGGGCGAATGCGGGATTCGAAGTGCACGCCGCCGCCGCGAATATGTTTCACGAATACGCGGCTGATGGAGTTAACTATCGAGCTGTGTCGAGCCTCGAACACAGCTCGTATGGCGTCAGCAACAGTTGGGTGTTCTTTGCCATGACGCACAACGTGACCAATGCGGCGGTCAACTTCTACGCGGGAAGACTGGGAGAGAAGAAGCTGACACTCGTCAGGTCCACATTGGGGACGGCCTACGCCTGCCTGGCGGCAACCAACTCCTCCATCTTGAGCATAGCCGCGTCGAGTTCGTTTTCGCTTGGAAACGCAGCCTTCAAGGGCAAGCTGGACAACGTGAGGATCTGGGGCTCCCGCACCGGTGACGAGGCGGCGCTCTCCCAGGCGGCGCTAACGGAGTGGTTCGTGGCCGATCAACGCATACCCGTCGGCGCCGTGATCATCGTCCGATGAGGTTACGAGGGTGACGCCACCTCGATCGGGCCGACAATGCGTCCGGTTGTCGTCCCGGCGGGCGGTGGTGTGCGGTGGTGGGCCGCATGTCCGGTCTCCGTCCCGCCGCGCTCCGGCGTGCGGCGCGCTATCGCGTCTGGCGTCAGCGTGCGAACATGCACCAGGTCCGTCGGGCGCGCGTGCGGCTGACAGTCGGCTTGCCCGTCGGGGCCGGGAACCAGCACAGTCCCGAGGCTCAAACGCTTCAGGACCGGGTTGGCGCGCGGGTTGAAGACCTCTTTCCAGCCGTCGTCGGGCGACGGCCCTCGCGGCCAGACCAGCGACTTCGGCCCGACCGAAACCAGGTATGGCGCCATATCACCCTCGCCGGGCCGATAGCCGAAACGCACATCCCTGATCGTCAAGCCCTCGATGTCGGCGCAGATGTCGAAGACACCATCCGAGTGCGGATCGTAGTAGTCCGCGGCGCGAATGCCCGCAACCACGATGTCGGCGAAGAAGAGATCGCTCATCCGGCCGATCGGGTCGGCAAAGTCCTCGTCCGGCTTGTGGATGTTGGGCTGGTCGTACATCTTGAACGTGTGCACGCCGCGAACATTGCGGTAGACGCAGCGGCGAATATCGCAGTCCAGCTTCACGCCGTCCGGGAACGTTTTCGTGCCCGGCAACAAGCGCAGTTCGGACCATACGAGCCCGGGCGGCACCTCCACGTCCTCGACCAGGATATTCGTGATCGGCCCGAACGTCAGGCTGGACCCCTCCCAGTCCCATGCGTTCAGGGCCACCGCGTCGTCGTTGGTCTTGCCGGCGATATGGCGCACGATTCCGTGTGAGGAGGGGCCTTCGATGTGCACACCGTCGGCGGTCTCGTCCATCACGATGTGCTCGACGACGAAATCGCGGGCGTTGCCGAGTTGGATCGCGAACGACGAACAATCGCGGAAGCGCACATTCCGGACCGCGATGTCCGTCACGTTATGCAGCAGGAACATGCCGCGCGCCCCAGGCACGGTCCCGCGTGCATCGTAAGCACCGCCCTGCCCGCGGCGCTCGTTGTACTGATCGCTCCAGATTCCGCCCTCGATGCGGATCCCGGCATCCGCGCCGGCCGCCAGTTCCACGGGGTGGTACCCTCCCGAGACGATACCGGCATTGCGCACCAGGCAGGTGCCCACGGCGCCGACAATCAGGCGAATATCGGCATCGGCATGCGCGACCAGGCGGTTGCCGCCGCGCAACACGATGGGGCGGTCCAGGTATACCGGAGCGTCCATGACGGGGATGTAGGCCGCGCCTTGCTCCGCCAGGCTGCGCTCGATCGCGTCCGACCAGACCGTTCCCGTGACCTCGTGGTCCGGACCCATGACCCGCGCCGTTGCGTCCCAGCGTTGCCGCCAGCTCCGCGTCCGCGCCAGGCGGGCGTACTCCGTCACCGGCCGGAGCGCGCCGGAGGCGACGTGTGGTACGCGCGTCTCGGTCTTCAGCAGTTCCTGATAGAGGGCATCTTCGTCCATGATTATTCCGTTGGTATTACCGGCTCAGCGCAGGATCACGGTCGTGCCGCGTCGCAGTGGCCGAAGGTTGGTGAGCGTGATCATCTTGCTCAGGTAGTTCACGTCGCAGGTGACGTCGTCCAGGAAGTTGGTTTTGGCGAAAGCGCCCTGATAGGAGTTGTAGGTCATCGCCGTCACCACCATCCCGGGTGTGAAGAAGACGCCATTCGTTCGGCCGATCGTGAGCTGGCCGTTAAGGAAGGCGCTGTCCAGCGCAATGGGGCGTATGCCGCCTTCCCGGTCCAGCGTGATCTCCAGTACGCCGTTTGTCATGGGTTGGAAGCTCGTCGCCTGGATCTCAGGCGCCATTCCGACCACGTGCAGCAGCCCCGCGCAGGCGCCCGCGCCGATCGCGAGGACAGGCGCGTTCAGCCGCCCGCCGGTCATGTGATAGGCGCCCAGCACAGCGCCGCCATTTCGCCCGATCAGACACTGGCTTACTGCCGTGTTGGTTCCTCCCGACTGATAGAGATGATGAATACCGCCTCCATTCCAACCCAGGTAAAGGTTGGTGACGGTCAGCGATCCGCCCGAAAGGTTGATCACGCTGGCATCGCCGGAACCGTTGCCTGCGCAGAGATTATTGACGGTCACGGTTCCGCCCGACATGTCCCAGCGTCCCGTCACGGAGGTTGAATTGCCGCTGCCCACCGCCATGGATCCGATCGTGAATATCCCGCCTTGGGTTCGCATGTAGGCGTTGCTCGTGGTCGAGCTACCCGCAATGTAACAGGCGGAAGTGACTCTCAGCACGCCGCCCGTCTGCGTGAAGACTCCATCGCTGTCTGCGCCGGTACCCAATTGCAGGCTCGGCGTTGTCAGCGTTCCCCCGCCCAGCGTGTAGGTTCCCACGCATCCTTTGGGCCCATGCCCCACGCTCATCCCGCTCGAGACCGTCACTGTTCCTCCGTCTTGCATCCAGTATCCCCTGGTGGGGATGCCGTTGGCTTCGGACCAGCCAATGTAGACAGCCGGGGTGGCAACCGTCGCGGTGCCGCCGACATACACCGTGCCGGTCGCGCCGTTGTTGCGCCCCAGGCCAATCGCGGCGGTCGCATTCAGATAGCCATTCGTGATGATGTAGTAGCCGTTGCAGCCCGTGCCATTGTCGCCGACGACCAGGAGCGCGCTGTTGTTCGTGCCGCCGTACTGCTCGTAGTAACCGGTCTGGCCGTTGCCACCCATGGTAGTCTGCGGGCTCGTGACGATGCCGTCGTAATGCACGAACCTTCCCTTGGCGCCAGCCGCTTCCCCGAAGAACATGAGATGCGTGCCTCCCGACTGAATGTTGATCGCACCGCTGACCAGCACATACGTCGAGGTCTGTCCCGCCATGCCCTGCTGTCCCACATGAAAGTTCGGCGTTTGCACCGTGCCGCCCAACTGGGTGTAGGTGCCGCACCCGTACGTGCGCACCCTGGGCTGGCTGCCAATGTCGGCGACGACCGTGCCGGCGCTTTGCACGATGTCTCCGTAATTGTACAACTCGTGAAGGTGAAGCTCCGCGCCATTGCCGATCGTCAGACCGCCTTTTCCCGTTTGACCGCTCAAGCCTACCCAGCAAACGCCATAGCCACCCGTGGCGATGCTCGAAATGGCGGCAATGCCGCCGTTCTCCACGCGTACGTTGTAGTCGGTGATGTCAGGCACGCGACCCTGGTTCCAGCTCGCCGCTGAGTTCCAGTCACCGGCCGGGACATTGAAACTGTTGTCCGCCAGGGCGGCCCCCAAAAACACGATTAGCGCCGCCACGAGTATTCCCATCCGCATCCATATCGTAGGTGTTCTCATGTTCGTACACTCCCTGATCCGGCCGCTGCCGGCATTAACAGACTAATCATTATTGACAGCTCCCCCATTCGCTGGAAGTATAGTGACAACTGTATTGACATTGTCAAGTAGTGCCGGTATTTTATGATTAGTCTATTTAAGGGAGTATGGCAACATGGCAGCTATCCGGCGGTGCGCGAAGCAGCAGAGTATCGAAGCCTACGTAATGGAGCGCATCCGCGCCGGCCGGCTCAAGCCCGGCGACAAGGCGCCGTCGAACGTGGAGCTGGCGCGGCGTTTCGGCGTGAGCACCGTCACGGCCACGACGGCGCTCTCCGCCCTTGCGGCTCGCGGACTGGTGGAGCGGCGACGCGGCGCGGGCGGCACCGTGGTGGCCGGACGTCTGGGCCGCATGGGAACGGTTGCCTTCGTCATGCCGCCCTTCATGGTCTCGTTCTTCTGGCGGATTTTCGTCGGCGCGACCGACGTGCTGACGGCGCGCGGTTACGCCAC
>JAQULY010000317.1 GCA_028718445.1 Kiritimatiellia bacterium | reverse complement strand
CGTGTTCGCGGCCGCGTCCGCGGATCTCGTCGATCACGATCCAGCAGTCATCTTGGCAACGGCAGATGGTGCGCCCGTGAATTGCGCGCGAGGGCAGCCGCCGGTAGCCGCGATGTTCGCCAGTCCAGATTTCCAACTCGCCGGCGGCGTCGCGTAGGATTCGCTGTGAGGCGACCAAGCTGTGCCACTGGAAGCGTGCGCCCTTGAGCATCTGATCCGTGGCGCCGACGCGAACGGTGTTGTGCGCCGCGGTGGAGCGGAAATACTGATCCCAGCCCTGCTCGGGATCGTAGTAGGTATATGTGCCGGAATCCCGCAGGATGTTCAGCCCCCGCCACCACAGGTCGAAGTGTAGCATGTCGGCCTGGTTGGGACGGTTGCGATAGGTGTGGCAGCGAACCATGCCCCAGCTTTCGCGGCCGCGAAACGTGTCGTAGCCACCGCTGGCGAACCAGCGGCCTCGCCGGTAGGGTGATTTGACCGCGGCCGCGTCGTTCGGGATCAGCGCTCCGCACAACCAACTCGTCTTCTCCGACCAGGGCCCATCCGGGTAGCACCGATGACCCCGCGAAAGTGCGCAGCAGGCGTCGAGGGTGGGTCGGTGATCGAGGTAGCCGCAGCCGTGGAGGGGCACGGCCTGCGCGCCGTCGTTTGGGCCGTAGTTCGGCACGCGGCCGTTGGCCGGATCCTGAAGTTGATAGAGAAACTCCCACGAGGCGTCGAATCGCTCCTGCACTGTGGGCGGCAGCGGGTCGTCATGCAATCGGCCGAGCGCGCCGGTCCATAGATACGCATCCAGCATGAGACGATGGTAGTTCAGCGAATGCTGTACGTAGGATCCGTCGGGCCAGTGAAAGAGCCGGGATTCATCGGCCAGCACACGCTTGCCCAGCGCGAGCCATCGCGGCGAGCCGGCCAGCTCCGGGAACAGACGTCCGACCGTGACCAGGGCCGCGGCCTCGCTCGTGGCGTGATTGCCCATCTGCGCTCGCGCGTAAGCGATATTCCCGGCGATGCGCTCCGCCGACGCCGCGAGCAGGACGACCAAGTCGGCGACCTCTTGCGCCGTGGCCGCGGGGCTGCGCCAGAACGCATGCAGACCGAACACCAGGGCCAGGGTGCGGATAGCGATCTCCTGTCCGCACTGCCAGTTGGGACCCATCTGCGGCGGATTGGCCCGGCGCCAGGACGCGACGAGGTTCCAGAACGCGCTCGGGTAGCGCTCGTCGCCCGCGACGGCATACGCGCGGGCCAAATCATACACCCACAGGCAGCGTGACGGTTCCCAGATCACCTTGATATCGCCAAGCGCCGGCGAGAAGTCGGACCGTTCCAGCCAGTGGCTGGCGGCGTCGGTCGCACGGCCGGTCAGCGGGTTCTTGAACCAGGCCGGTTCCGGGAAGCCCAGGTGGCCGACCAGGTGTTGGAAGTAGCAAAACCGTCCGGCGAGCACGTCGTCGGCGCGTCGGACGGCATCGCGGCGCCAGATCGCCGGCGCTGCGGGCGCCTGTCCGAGCGGAAAGAAGAACGGCGGCGCAGCCTGCTGCCGGGCCGCGAGGTATGATTCGGGGTCGGCCGGATGGCCGGGCCGCAGCCAGTCGGCGAGGGGCCGTTCGGGCCAGGCCCAGTGCGGGAAACGCCGCTGCAACCAGCCGCGTCGCCGTCGGAAATCGTACCAGGCCCGGAACGCGCAACGCTGCAAACCATATTGCCGGACCAGAGCGTCGAGTCGCTGGACCGCGTGGGCTCTCCGGACGTTCATCGGCGCCGCCTGTCGAGGTCGTGCCGAGGACGGCGCACCGCGGTCACTTCGCGCCGATCGCCTGGACCGCCGCTTCGACGATCCGCTCCAGGCCTTCTGTGGCCAGCCCCCCGTGCAGCGGCAGGCTCACGAGTCCGCGGTACGCTTCCTCGGTCACCGGGAACGCGCCCGGCTGCCAGCCATACTTCTCGCGGTAGTACGGGTGATAATGGATCGGAATGAAATGCACCGAGGTGCCGATGTTCGCGGCCGCCAGGCGCTGGACGAACTCGTCGCGTCCGACCGGCGCCTCCGGCAGCAGGCGGACCGAATAGAGATGCCACGCGCTCTCGCACTCGGGTCGTTGCACCGGCAGGCGCAGCGGCAGGTCGGCCAGCGCCGCGGTGTACGCGGCTACCACCTCGCGGCGGCGCGCCTGCATGCGATCGAGCTTGCGCAACTGCGCCAGACCGATCGCCGCCAAGACATCTGGCAGATTGTACTTGAAGCCGGGCATGACGACCTCGTAGTACCAACTGCCGCCCTTCGCGTGCCGCCGCCAGGCGTCGCGGCTCATGCCGTGCAGGCTGGCGATGCGCGCCTCGTCGATGAACTCGGGCGCGCCGGTGAGCATGCCGCCTTCGCCGGTCGTCACGTTCTTGGTGGCGTAGAAGCTGAACGCGACCGGGTTGTCGCCCTGACCGATCCAGCGGCCACGATAACGCGCGGGCAGCGCGTGCGCGGCGTCCTCGAGCACGGCCAGGTCGTGCTTGCGAGCGACGGCCCACAACGCGTCCATGTCACAGGGATGGCCGCCATAGTGTACCGGCAGGAGCACGCGTGTACGCTCCGACACAGCGGCCGCGACCGCCGCCGGGTCCAGGTTCAACGTATCCGGCTCGACATCGACCAGAACCGGGGTGGCGCCCACGTGCTCAATGACGCTCACCGTTGAACAAAAGGTCAGCGCGCTGGTGATCACCTCGTCGCCCGGTCCGACTCCCAGGACGGCGAGCGCGGTATGCAAGGCGGCCGTGCAAGAATTGACCGCCAGCGCGGCGGGGCTGCCGAGTCTAGCGGCGAGCGCGGCCTCGAAGGCGCGGCACTTGGGGCCGGTGGTGATCCACCCCGAGCGCAGGCTTTCGCTGACTTCGGCGATTTCATCTTCGTCGAGACAAGGCGGCGAGAAGGGCAGAAATCCGTCACGCATGCGTTGAACCTTCCGTTGCAAACCCGCCCTTCAACGACAGTGGCGCAGCGCCGTTGATGAAATCATATCATCGATCGACGCCGGCCCGACGTTTGCTACAGATTATCCCCAGCGGTGAATCGCCTCAAATAAATTCCTTGGCTCGCCGCATATTTTTCGGTTACGGTACACCCGTCACGGAAATCCCAAGAAGGAGTCGTCATTGCCGCGATTCATGGAAGTTGCTTTGTGCGGCCTTGGTATTCTGCTTCTATCGCCTCTGCTACTACTGGTCGCTTTGCTCTTGAAATGCTGCAGTCCCGGTCCGGTGCTCTTTCGCCAGCAGCGGTTGGGCTATCAGGGCCGGCCGTTCGAACTGCTCAAATTCCGCAGCATGGTGCACGGGGAGCGGGTGCCCGGCCTGCCGTTGACGACGAGCGGCGATCGCCGCGTCACTCGCATAGGGCAGTTCCTGCGCTACACCAAACTGGACGAAATGCCGCAGTTGTGGAACGTGATTCGCGGCGACATGGCCTTGGTGGGGCCGCGCCCCGAGGTGCCTGCGTATTTCAGGTACCACCCGCGTCTTTTTGCGCTGGCGTTGCAGCAGCGTCCCGGCATCACCGACGCGTGCACGTTGCATTTGCGGCGGGAAGAGAATCTGCTGGCGCTGACCGAGGATCCGCAGCGCTACTACATCGAAACGCTGCTGCCGCGCAAACTGAGCGCGTCGATCCGCGAATGCTGGCATCGCACGTTCTGGCGGGATCTGCGGGTGATTCTGGCTACGGTGATTCCTTGGCTTGCCTTTCTCGGGCCCCGAGCTGATTTTCGGCTGCTGGCCGATCTGTACACGCTGCCTGCCGCCCCGACGGGGGCGCGCACGGGACGCGGCCGGCAGGCGGCAGCCGCCGCGGCGCATGCGCACGACGACGTTGCCGGTAATAGGGTCGAACTCGGCGCTTGAACCGAGCTGATCCGAGGTGAACCGGCTCGCTGCGGCGAGGTCGGTCCGTCCGGCTTGTCCGGGCGGCAACCATCAGCGGCAACCGGCGGCTCAGGATACCTCTCAGGCAACTTTCAGGAAAGGCGCAGGGTCACATGGACACCCCCAAGAGCAAGCACATCACCTGGACCGACTCTCACGTCACCTACGCCATGCGGACCGAGCGGAACCGGCATCAGGGCGCGGTCGTCTGGTTCACCGGCCTGTCAGGCGCCGGCAAGACGACCCTGGCGCAACTGGTGGAGAGGGAGCTTTTCGCACTCGGCGCCCATTGTTACATCCTGGACGGCGACAACGTTCGGCACGGTCTGAACCGCGACCTCGGCTTCAGCCCCGCGGACCGCACCGAGAACATCCGCCGGATCGGCGAAGTCGCCAACCTGATGCGCGACAGCGGCATGATCTGCTTGACGGCGTTCATCTCGCCGTATCTGGCCGACCGAGCCACGGCGCGCGCTACTTGCCCTACCGGATCTTTTTTTGAGGTATACTGCCGCTGCGACCTCGCCGAATGCGAACGCCGCGACCCCAAGGGCCTCTATCAGAAGGCGCGGGCGGGCAAGATCCCCGAATTCACCGGAATCAGCGCTCCCTACGAGGAACCGAACGCTCCGGAGCTCGTCCTCGAGACGGACCGGCATACGCCCGACGCCTGTGCCGGGCAGGTTCTGGCCATGCTGCGGGAGCGGGGGATTCTCGTGTCCTGAGCCGGAAATACGTTGCCTTTTCGCCGGCCCTCCCGACGCCCGCCCGCGTTGCTCCTTTTCGGCGTAGGTGGGCCACGCTCTCGTCGTCGCGCCTTGCCGGACGCCGGGATGACTCGCCGAAAAGGCAACGTATTTCCGACTCAGGACACGAGTGTCCGAACAACCCCCGGCGCCGGCGGGGTTGCGTTGAAACCGGCGGCGCGAGTCCACGGCTTGCCAAGGCCAGCTTGATCGTCTATATTCGCCCGGCACGACGCGGACAGCGGTCCGCGTCGTATGTGTGCCCGCAGGGCGCTACAGTCCGCAGCGGGTCGACCGATCATCAAGCGCGCCCCGGCCGTGAACCAATGGCAGCGGCCAGGGCGAGGGTCGATCTGCGGCCATCGTGACGCGTATGCGTTGATCAATCGTCTGGAGGTTCTCGACGATGGCACTCAGCAAGGAACTCAAAGATCAGGTCATCGCCAAGCACAAGAAGCACGACAAGGACTCCGGGTCGCCAGAGGTGCAGATCGCGCTGTTGACCGAACGGATCAACTCCCTGTCCAACCATTTCAAGCTGCACGCCAAGGACCACCATTCGCGGCGCGGGCTCTTGAAGATGGTCGGGCAGCGCAAGCGGCTGCTGAACTACCTCAAGAAGAAGGACCTCGAGGGCTACCGTGCCCTGATCAAGCAGCTTGGCCTACGGGGTTGACCACCCGCCGGGATTTCATGGCATCCGGTCAACATCGCGGTGCACGGTTGTGACGTGGTCGTGAGGGCCTCTGTCCCTCACGACCATTGTTCTACCTGCCCACGGATGCGCGCCGCCGCTGGGGCGGCCAGACGCAAGCAGTTGGTTGAGGAAGGGAAAGAAACACATGGCTAAGCACGTCGTCAGTCTGGAGATGAACGGCACGACTTTCAGTCTGGAAACGGGACGGATGGCCAAACAGGCCAACGGCAGCTGCCTGGTCCGCATGGGCGACACGATGTCGCTGCTGACCGTCACCGCCGACCGTAATTCCAGCGATCGAGATTTCTTGCCGCTTTTCGTCGAGTACCGCAACAAGACCTACGCCGCCGGCAAGATCCCCGGCGGTTTCTTCAAGCGCGAGGCGCGGCCGACGGAGCGGGAGACCCTTTCCGCCCGATTGATCGACCGCCCCTTGAGGCCGCTGTTTCCCGAGGGCTACCGACACGAGACGCAAGTCGTGGCGTTCATCATCTCGGCCGACACCGATTTCCACGCCGACGTGCTCAGCGTCACCGGCGCGAGCGCGGCGCTGGCGCTCAGCGATGTCCCGTTCGCTGGTTTCGTCTCCGGCGTGCGGGTGGGACGCGTCGACGGCCAGTTCGTGGTCAATCCGACGTTCACGCAGCTCGAGGCCTCGGAACTCGATCTGATCGTGGCGGGCACCGACGACATCGTCTGCATGATCGAAGGCGACTGCCGTGAGATCGCCGAGGACGATCTGCTCGACGCCATCGAGTTCGGCCACAGTTGGGTGCGCAAGTTGAACGAACTGCAGCGCCAGCTGCTGGCGGCGGCCGGCGGTAAGCCGAAGTGGGAGTTCGTGCCCCCGCAGACGGATGCGGCCAAGCTGGCCCGCGTGCGCGAGCTGGTGGGCGCCGATCTGCCGGCGGCGATCGCGATCACGGGCAAACTGGAGCGGCAGGCCGCGGTGTCGGCCCTGAAGGAAAAGGTCGCTGCGGCGTTCACCGGGGAGAATGGTACGCCGGACGCCGAGGCGCTGGCGCTGTTCGGCAAGCTCGAAAAACAAGCCATGCGCGCCATGATCCTCGAGCGCGGGGTGCGCGCCGACGGCCGCGACCTGACCACGGTGCGCCCGATCACGATCGAGGTCGGGGTGCTGCCGCGCGCGCACGGCTCCTGCCTGTTCACGCGCGGCGAGACTCAGGCGCTGGGCTCCTGCACCGTGGGCAGCAAGCAGGCGGAGCAGCGCGTCGAGCCTTTGAACACCGAGCAGTACTGGTCCAAGTACTACCTGCATTACAACTTCCCGCCGTTCTCGGTCGGGGAGGTCGGGCGCTACTCCGGCACCGGCCGGCGCGAGATCGGCCACGGCAAGCTGGCCGAGCGCGCCATCAAGCCGGTGCTGCCCACGGTGGAGGAGTTCCCCTACACCATCCGCATCG
>JAQULY010000316.1 GCA_028718445.1 Kiritimatiellia bacterium | reverse complement strand
TCTACTGTTTTTATTGGTGGTTCGTTGCCTACGCCGGACTTGCGGAGGATACCAACCGCTACTTGACGAAATCTGGCATTTCCTCCAAACGCATGTCTTTCGGACTGGCGGTCACGGATTGCATACTCTCAATCCTCGCTTGCACGATCGGCTTGATCCCAAAGATAAGCGCAGTGGTCGCATTCCCGGCCATGATCATCGGTTTCATTCTTGTCACCCAGCAAAGGGACTGTGTGCTGGCAATGTTGAACCGAGGAACAGAGACGCTCCAACCAGCAACCGCACCCTATTCGGAGCCCGCTGCGCGGTCTTCTCAAGGGTGAATTGCGGCCAAGAGAGAACAATATGGAGACAATGAGATGCCAAACCCCCTAAACCCGCTGAACTGGTTGAAAGCGACTCAGGACTGGTTCTCCAGGACAGAGAAGTCGAGCGGCTTTCGCGCCTATCTGATCTTCCTTATCCTTGTTTTCGGCGGGGGTCTTTGCCTCGTTACCTTCGGCGGTTCAGTCGAATACGCTGCGATCATTGGCTTGGCCATCATCGCTGTGAGCGTCGTGGCATTCATCGTCCTCTACTTTGTGAAGGCCCTCAGTGATCCTGATTTCTGCCGATCCGAACAACACGTGCAGAAGATGATCCAATTTGAGCTGGAACGGATGGGGAACGAATCGCGGCAACTGGAGGGTCACGTGATCGAGGCGCAAATGGTTGCGCACGCCGAGCCGGAGCCGAAGCAGTTGCCCGACGAAACTCATGGCGCCGCAGGAGAGGAGGTGACGAGGTGAACTACTACATCGTCATCTTCGATCGAGAGAGCGGGGCATCCTATAAGGGATTCCATGCAGAGTTCGTCAGGCATCCCAACGTCACGCGTTGGTTTCACTACATCCAGAGTTCTTACATCATCGGCACCGACCTCGGGTCAGACGAGGTCTCGGAGCATTTCTACGCGACCGCCACAAAGCACGATCTGCCGACGACGCATCTCGTGGTCCGTGTCTCACTTAAAGACCGTTCCGGACGGTTGACCAAGGATGCTTGGAGTTGGTTGCAGAAGAATACCAAGGGCTAACAAGGCGGTGGAACTCTACGGCGCGTAGCCGCGCCGTGGTCCACCGCCGCCGTTGTAGATACTGGCCAGCGCGAGGTTGTCTCGCGTAACGCGCTGCGCCGAGTGCGCGTGTAGCGGGCGGGTCGGCAAGGGGGAACAATCGTCCAAGGTTGCGGGCAACGCGGGCTGTACAAGCTCACGCGGGGGGCGCGGCCGGCGCGAAGTGTCGCGCGAAATCCCCTTATAACGTTACGTACGTAATATGAGATAAATAAAACCGTTAACGTGGGGCCGTGCCTGTTAATAACTCTCTCCCCTACCCTACCCTTCGGGCGGGTCGGCTCCTGGCGGCACGGACGAACGGCGACTGGTAACGGGCAACGCCGACGCCCTCGTTCTGTGAGTACTTTCTTGCGAACTCAGTCACAGTGTCAAATCTCTAAAGCTCACATGCACCCCCCCCACTCGCGCCCCCATCTCACTGCCCATTGCGTTCTGTCGAGGTTGGTTCTTGCCACGGAAGGTGTGCAAGCCTATTCTGGCGGCATGAACCGCAAACTAAACACCGCGTGGCTTGTTCTGGCGGCCTGTGCCACGGCCGCGGCCCTGTTCATGGCCGGATGCGACGACGAGGATGACTTCGATCACTCGCCCGCCGCCGGCCAGGGGGCTATCGTCATTGACAACAATGGCGACGAAGACGTCCGCGTCTACATCGGCGGCGCGCATGTGGGTAACGTCAGCGACGGGCACTGGTCGGCCTTCGACCGCGCGCCGGGCGTCTATCGCGTGGTTCTCGACGAGGCTGACGACGACCTCAGCTACCGCGGCGACATTGACGTAATCGCCGGCCGTCTCACCGTTCTCGACGTTTCCGGCGACGCCGATCGCGACGGCAATCTGGGCGTCAGCGTGAGCTTCGAGTAGGCGCGCCCTGGCTCACGATGGTTTCGAGCCGTTTTCGTCCGCCTCGCAGGCCAGGTGATGGTGAACCACGCGGCCGTCGTCGCGCTGGTCGCGTACCGTCGTGTCCAACGTATGGAACAGGCGGCGCAAATCGCGGATCGCGCCGAAAGCGAACCAGATGGTCGCCGGCACGCCGATACCGAACTGCATCCAGACCCAGATGTGCCAGAAACGCGACCATGTGCCCTCCGACATGCCGACGGAGAGGTTGTAGACTGTGCCCAGAATGAAGGTGACGAACCAGCCCAGGTTCCAGGTCAAAAGGAAGTAAGCCAGGATACGGTCCCAGAGCGTGAATTCGTCCGTGATCCCCATCAGCCGCCGCACCAGGCTGATTCTCTTTTGCTGCACGTGTTTGTGTTCGCCCTGGACTTCGTACTTGCCGCGGTGCAGCACCCGATCGAGCGAGAAGTCTGACGCGTTGCGGGTCAGCAACGAGACGACGACGTAGGAGAAGGCGCAGCTCAGCATGATGCCGAATGAGACGTACATGCTGTTGTAGGAATTGAGTTTGTCCATGGCCTGCAGCCAGAAACCCCGCGGCGCCACGTCCTTGTAGAGCGGGCCGATCTGCTGCACGACGATGCGACCAATGGCGAAAACCCAGCCGACGGTCATGGCGGTCCAGGCGCCGGCCGGAGTGCCGCGGCCCCAATACAGGCCGCCCACGATGCAGGCGCCGGCGCCGCCCACGATGGCGCCGGTGATGATGAAGAACATCAGAATGTACTCCGTCTGCCGGAAGACCAGGCCGAATATGAAGGCAAAGAGTGCGACGAACGCGATCGAGTAGCGCAGCAGCCGAATCTGCACGCGCGGTTCGAAGCCCTGCTTGCGGAAGGGCAGGATCACGTCCTGCACCAGCATGCTGCCCCAGGAATGCATGTAGGTATCCTGCGTCGTGATCAAAAAGAAGAGCATGATTGTCGCGAAAAGCCCCTTCAGTCCGGCCGGCAGAATGTGCGCCAGCGACACGGGCACGCGCATCTGCCCCTGCAAGTACGTGGAGGGAATGGTCTGAAGCGTGTTGTTGACCGCTGCGGCGGTGTCGGCATACTTGGGCAGGTGCAACAGTCCATAGGCGGCTACCGGAATGAGCACCAGCATGAGGCCCTGCACCATGCCGCGCCAGCCGCCGATGATGCCGCCCATCTTCTGCTCGTGCGGGCTGCTGCCCGCCGACTGGTAACCGGCGCATCCCTGCCACGACATGACGCCGTAGAGCGCGCCGACCACGCCGATCAGGAAGTACCAGACATTGAAGTCCGGCACGTTGGCGGTGTCGAACGGATTTAGCATGGAGGCATGCGCGGGCGCCATCTTCAGCCCGGCGACGATATCGTCCCAGCCGAAGTAGAACATCAGGAAGCCCGCGATCAGCAGGTAGGCGAAAAGGCAGTAGATGCCTTGCGCGCAATCGGTCACCATGACCGTGATCTGGCCACCCGCATTGGCGAAGAGCAGCGAAACGCCGATCGTGAGAAACATGACGACGGCGCTGGTGAGGTCAATCTGCAGACCGAAGACGTTGGCATAGTGGACCGGCAGACCGCAGAACCACACGAAGAAACGGGCTTCGACGATTGGAAAAATCGCGAAGTTGACCACACCGCTCACCCAGGCGATCAGACCGGCGTAGACGCGGAAAGGCTTGCTGTAGCGCATTTCGTAGAACTGGGCCAGCGTCATGGCGCGCGTCGCGCGGAACCGATAGGTGACGTAACCCGTGAGAGTGATGAACAGTCCCATCGGAATGCTCATCAGCCCCCACCAATTGGGACAGAAACCGGCCTGATAGACCATCTCGAAGGTTGCCACACAGGAGACGGCGCCGATGCCGGCAATGCCGCCGGCGACGGTCAGCAGGTACCGCCCCGCCGTGCGGTTCGCCGACAGGAAGTCCGAGACACCCTGCATGTGGCGCGCGGAACGTATGCTGAAAATGAATAGCGCCAACGCCGAGATCGACAGAATGCCCCAGTCAAGCAACGACATATTCATGTTTGCCCCTTGTGTCTCCACCACCGCGAAAGCGCGTATGTTAGCGCATCCCGGCACGCCGCACAATCGCTATGACGCTAGAAAGCCGGGCTTGGGTGCATGGCAGTTCTGATGCCCGGGGGAAAAGAAAGCTGAAGGCGGAGGGCTGAAGGCTGAAGGCTGAAGGGGGAGAGTTTGCACGCGGAGACACGGAGTGAGAACTGGGAGGTACTGACGGCGGAGTTGAAGCGGTATGAGTATGAGATCGGGCCGACGGGGCAGATTTCGTATCGGGCGCCGGAGGGATACCACGATGACTGCGTGATGGCGCTGGCGCTGGCGACTCACCGGCGCTGGGAGACGCAGAACTGCGGGAACATGCTGCGGGTGGGTGTCGGCAGAGGGGTCAGGATGCGGCGGCGACCGCTGCGGGCGGAGAGGGAGTTGGGAGGGTGACGACAGAACTCACGCACGCCGGGCCAATGCATGAACCGCGAAAGCGGAATTGTGACGGCCATCCCGCGTTGCGTGCAGTGATTTTGGTTCGGCGTTCATCGCGTTTATTTTGTTTCAATTCGGTAGAATGCTCGTGCATTGGGCGCCGCTGTGTCGGTCCAGTTGGAGGAAATAGATCGTCCGACGAAGGCGGTCAAGTTCGTCCAGTTGCCGAGGGAGAGATCTGTGGTGCGCATGATGCTGTTGTCCAATCCCTCCGTAATGTTGGTAATGTTCAAGGTCGGCGCAGATCCGGAAAGATACACAGCATTGATGGTGGTTGGTCTCGGAGAAGCCAGAGCGGCGATCTCATCTGCGCTTAGCGTCTCGTTGAAGACCATGATCTGGCTTATCTTGCCTGGATAGAAGTTCCCTCCTCCCCAGAATCCATCGCCGATACGTGCATTTCCAGACACATAGTTGAAGGAGCCCGCACCCCTGGGACGGCTTTCACTGAAATAGCCGTTTGTGTAGATGGACTCGGTGGAAGCGTCCCAAGTATACGCCAGAAACGTCCATTGATTCGGACTCACGGGAGTGCTCGTACCCCAGTCGTATAGTCCTGTGTGGTGATAGATGTACACCTTTCCCCAAATACCCAGACCAATGCCTTGCCCGTTTGCCCCACTGCCAAACGCTATGACAACGTCGTTGCCGGCCACCGTGGTTGGATAAACCCAGGCGGTGATGGTGCCGCTGCCGTTAGACACAAGCTTGGACGTGGCATCGGGGAGCGCAACGTAGTCATTCGCGCCATCCAGACTGAAGGCCAGATTCGTCCGCCCTGCGGCATACGTTGCCCCGTTTTTGAGCGTGCCGTGATTCGTGTTCACTGTATCCAGCGCATCCCCATCCCCCATCCAGCGACCGATCAACTCGCCGTGTGCACGTGAGAACAGGAGTAGACTCAGTCCCAAGGCAAGAATATGTTTCATTGATTTGCTCCTCTCGCGCCAACGTCACGGTTGAGCGGATTTTTTTTGCCCGCCCCGGGCACAAAAAAATCAGCTCGACCCGCTGGTTGTGCAGAATCCTATGCTGATACGGGTTTGTCCTTGCAGGCTTGCCACGCTCCTTTGAACTCCGCCGGGCCTGTAAGCGTTTCTTTTGCCAGGTGCTTCGCCTCGTCCTGTTTCCCCGCGCGATACAGTTCAGCAATTCGCTTGATGGGGGCGTCGGCAGAACCAGTCTTCATTGGGTCAAGACCGAGGCTGGCCAGCAGAGAATTGATTTTCCGGTCAAGTATCCGCAACTTCTTCTGCACTCCCACGACTTGGTTACACACGATGGCAACCAGCAGGAGCAGCACCGTCAGGATTGGTATCATTGGGTTCATAGTCTTTTTCTTCTGCTGCTGCTTGCACAACGTCAGCGCGCACCCTCCGAAGGCCCTGTCCGCAGGGCCGAAGGTAGCGGTGACGCGCTTTGTTCGGACCTATCCTTCATCATCTTGTATGTCCGAACATCTCAATGAGGATCACAATTAGCGAGGCCAAGACACCGCCAGTGGCGTGCAATGCATCACGCTCTATGCTGCCGTTCGAGGATTTACGTTGGTGTTTTGATCCATAGCAGGTTCGATCAGGTGGCGTGCTAAGGATCAGTAACGTGCGTCACAGGTGGGCATGTGTGTCGGGCAACAAGGGCAGGCTATTCCGTTGAGAGGCAGTGGTCAAGCTGGGATTCCGGCAGGGAATTCCCGTGGTGCGAAAAATGGGTCAGTGAGATGCGGGCGCAAGGCTGTTCATGTGAGTGTGAGAGACTTGAAACAGCGCCTGATTCCGTGAGACAGCACTCCCGATCACAGATCGAGGGTGTTGGCGCTGCCCGTCAGCGTCCCGGCGGCGGCTCCTGAACCGGACGAAGCACCCGCGTCCCGCCGCCGGGGACAAGCGCGGAAACCAACATGAAATGTCCAAAATAGAAAGAGCAAACGATCCACGGGATCGCGTGGTCGCATACGCCCGATGCAAAGGAAACCGCCGAACCGATCGCCAAGGAAATATCATGTTGGCTGTTTGCTGTCCAAGATTCTGCTAGAGAACCACCGGGTTTGTCACGAGGCTGTCAGAGGCTTGACAGGCAGGCGAAGGAACCCTTACGCTGAAAACGTGTCGATCGTGTTCCTGCCCTGAAGTACGCTCAATAACACAGTTCGCCAGAGGCGAGATAATGAAGCACATCTTTGACATACGTGATTACGGCGCGTGTGCGGACGGCAAAACAATTAATACCGTTGCCATTCAGCGTGCCGTGGACGCCTGCCACGCGGCCGGCGGTGGCCGCGTGTT
>JAQULY010000315.1 GCA_028718445.1 Kiritimatiellia bacterium | reverse complement strand
CATGCACGTTGCGCATCAGGAAAGTACGGCTGCCGAGGCCGGCGATCAGGTTGTCCATCTGGGCGCGATCGAAGGTGCTGCCGGCGCCGGACAGCACCCCCTCCAGTCCATCCAGCACGCGCAGCTTGTCGCGCTCGGTCTGCAGTCGTCCGATGAACCAGGTGCCGGCATTGGCGAGACCCTTGTAGTCCAGATCCACCGGGTTCTGCGTGGCCAACATCACCCCCAAGCCGTAGGCGCGCGCCTGTTTGAGCAGCGTCAGCATGGGGATTTTGGCGGGCGGACTGGCGGTGGGCGGGAAGTAACCGAAGATCTCGTCCATGTAGAGCAAGGCGCGCAGGCTGGCCGTGCCGGACTGCCGCCGCATCCAGGACACCACGGCGTTGAGCAGCAACGTCACGAAGAACATGCGTTCGGCTTCGGAAAGGTGCGCGATCGAGAGCACCGCCAGGCGCGGCCGCCCGTCGGCCGTGAACAGCAACCGCTGGATGTCCAACGGCTCCCCCTGCATCCAGATGCCGAAGCCGGGCGCGGCCAGCAGGTTATTGAGCGCCATGGCCAGTCCAAGTCGGTCGGCGGCCGGGTAGAAGGTGTCGAGATCGAAGACGCCAACCTGTGTGAAGGGCGGCTTCTGAATGGAGACGATCAGATCGGCTAGCGACAGTCCCCGACCCTGTTTCCAGGCGTGGTCCAACAATGAGGCCAGCAGGATGTGTTCGCGGCTGCGCAGAGGATCGGCGGCTATGCCCAGCAATCCGAGCAGGCCCGCGACCGCGGCGTTGACGCGCTCGCGCATGGCGGTGGCGTCCGCCAGTTCGTCCGGGGCCGGCGGATCGAAGGCACGCAGGACATTCAGCGGACGCCCGGCATCGCTGCCGGGCGTGTAAATCGTCACTTCGGCGGCCGCCCGCAACCGGGCGATGCGCGCCTCGTCCTGCCCCCAATCCGCAAGCCCCTGGCGCCAGGCCTCGGCCGTCCGGGCGGCCAGAGCGTCGACGGTAATGCCTTGACGGGCAGCCTCGGCGGCATCCACCCATGGCCGGAAATCCGAAGGCTGCAGTTGCGGGAACGCGAGCGCCAGATTGCCCATGTCGCCCTTGGGGTCAATGACCAGCGCCGGAATGCCGTCAATCGCGGCCTCCTCCAGCAGGGCCATGCCTAGTCCGGTCTTGCCGCTGCCGGTCATGCCCACGCAGACGGCGTGTGTGGTCAAATCCTTGGCATCATACAGCAACGGGGCCGCATCCAGTTGCCCGGATGCGGGATGCCAGACCTTGCCGAGGTAGAATGCGCCCAGCTTCTCGTAGTCAATCATCGTTTCCCCCTCACGCTTCGTATAGTGGCGGAGAAGCGTGTGGCTATGAAATCTTATAGTACCACTATTCCCGATCTTCTTCAATCTACGACGACATCTACGACGGCGTCACTGAACCGCGAGAGTCGCTCGGGGGTGAGACAAGGTGTCGCCGGGAGTGAGGATGCAATCCGGTCGCATTTAGCTTTCACGCGTCGCGCTGTTGTTGCTAGAGTAAAGTCTTTGACCACGTGCCTGTGGAGGTGTCCACGCTATGACCCGCAAAGCTCTCATCACCGGCGGCGCCGGTTTCATCGGTTCGCATCTGGCCCGTCAACTCCTGGCGGAAGACTATGAAGTCACCGCCATGGACAACCTCTTCACCGGCACCAAAGCCAATATCTACGACCTGCTCGACAACCGGCGCTTCACCTTCATCCTGCACGATGTCACGCAGCCGTTCTGGGGTCAGTTCGACGAGATTTACAACCTGGCTTGTCCCGCTTCGCCGATCCACTACCAGCGCAACCCCGTCGAAACCATCAAGACATCCTTCGTCGGCATGCTGAACGTGCTGGAACTGGCGCTGAAGACCAAGGCGCGCGTGCTGCACACCTCGACCTCGGAGATCTACGGCGATCCGCTGGAGCACCCGCAACGCGAGTCCTAATGGGGCAACGTCAACACCATCGGCACGCGCAGCTGCTATGACGAAGGCAAGCGCGCCGCCGAAACCCTCGCGGTTGACTACCTGCGCGAATACGGCGTGGACGTCCGCCTGGTGCGCATATTCAACACCTACGGCCCCAACATGCACCCGCAGGACGGGCGGGTTATCAGCAACTTCATCATGCAGGCGCTCGCCGGCAAGCCCATCACCATCTACGGGGACGGCTCGCAGACACGCAGTTTTCAGTACGTGAGCGATCTGATCGCGGCCATGCGCGTCTTCATGCGGCTGGAGCGGAGCGATGTCTCCGGTTTCTGCGCCAAGCATGGTTTGCCGATGCCGGTGCTCAACGTCGGGAACCCCGAGGAATATACCATCCGCCAGCTCGCGGAGCAGGTGCTGGCCTGCCTGCCCGGATGCGGCAGCAAGCTGGTCTGCGCACCGTTACCCAAGGACGACCCGCACCGCCGGCGGCCGGATATCGGCCTGGCGCAGGCGCTGCTCGGTTGGCAACCCAAAGTGCCGTTGCGCGAGGGACTGCCCCTCACCATCGCTTACTTCCGCCAGGCGCCGGCGGTCTGACCCATGAATTCAGGCCTGGAATTCCTGGTTTCCCTCTCCGCCGTACTGTGGCTGACACCGCAAACGCGCCGACTGGCGCGCCTGTGCGGATGTATGGATCGGCCCTCCAGCCGCAAAGTCCATGCCGTGCCCACGCCGCTGCTGGGAGGCGCGGCAATCGCCCTGGCAGTGCTGTGCGGCTGGCTCGCCGCCGCCATGGTGATGCCACGCACGGGACTGCTGCAGCATCCCCTGCCACTCGTGATGGGGATGGCGATGGCCATGATGCTCGTGGGCCTGCTGGACGACTGTCTGAACCTGTCGTGGTCGCTCAAGCTGGTGGCGCAACTCGTGGCGGCCGGACTGCTGTATGCAGGCGGCGTGAAGGTGCAGCTCGCATGGCTGCCGGACTGGGTGAACCTGTCGCTCACCCTGCTATGGCTTGTCGGCATCACCAACGCCATCAACTTTCTCGACAATATGAACGGCCTGGCCGCCGGGCTCTGCGCCATATCGGCCTCTTTCTTCACCTTGCTCGGGTTGCTGCACCATGTGGGCGCGGTCACCGGCGTGGCCGCCGCGGTGGCGGGGGCCAGTCTGGGATTCCTGCGCTTCAATTACCGTAACGCCTCGATTTTCATGGGCGATGCCGGCTCGCTCCTGCTGGGCATGCTGCTGGCCACAACCGGTGTGTTGCTGCGCTTCCCGGGCAAGGCAAACTGGATCACCTGGATGACGCCAGTCATGGTCATGCTGGTACCCGTGTTCGACATGACACTGGTGTGCCTGTCGCGTTTGCGGCACGGGCGGAATCCGCTGGCTACTCCCGGCCAGGACCACATTTCGCACCGTCTGGTGCGTCTCGGCCTGACGCATGCGCAGGCGGTGGACACCGTCTATGGACTCGCGGTGGTGTGCGGCGCCGCCGGCGCATTGTCGGCCAGTCTCCCGGGACTGCCGGCGTATGTCATGTGCGGTCTGCTCTCCGCCGCCTTTGTCGCCGGACTGGTGTTTCTAACGATCAAGGCGCCCGCGAGCTATCCGCCGCGCGACAACCACGCTCCATGAAGATCCTGCACATCTACAAGGACTACTTCCCGGTGCTGGGCGGCATCGAAAACCATGTGCGCGTGGTGGCTGAGAGCCAGGCGCAAGCCGGACATAACGTGACCGTCCTGACGTGCAGTCCCGGGCGCGCCACGCACGAAACGCTGGCGGGCGGCGTGCGGATAGTGTGGGCGGGGCGTCTGGCAACGCTGCGCTCCATGCCGATCAGCCCCGCCCTGCCGCGGTTGGTGCGTCACGAACGCCCGGATGTCGTGCACCTGCATACGCCTTTCCCGCTGGGCGAACTGGCGATACTCCGTCTGCCGTCCGATCAGCCCGTCGTGGTGACCCACCACGCCGACATCGTTCGCCAGCGCTTGCTCGCGCGCCTGCTGGCACCGTTGCTGCGGCGCTCCCTGCGGCGCGTCCAGCGCATCGTTGTGACCAGCGAGGCGTATGCGCGCGGTTCGCCGTGGCTCAGGCCGCATGCCGGTAAATGGCGCGTGGTCCCGCTGGGCACGGATACGACCTGCTTTTCGCCTGACGGACCCGTCGCCGCTGATGCCGCCGAACTGCTGTTCGTAGGCCGTCTGCGTTACTATAAGGGACTCGACACTCTGTTCGACGCACTGCTGCAACTGCCCGGCGTGCGCCTCGATATTGTCGGCGACGGACGGATGGCCGCCGCTTGGCGGGCGCGCAGCGAAGCGCTGGGGCTCTCCGACCGCGTGCGCTTCCTTGGCGATCGGCCGGATGCGGAACTGGGTGCGCGCTACCGCGGCGCCAAGCTGTTCGTGCTCCCAGCCAACTGCCGCGCCGAGGCTTTCGGCACGGTGCTGATCGAGGCCATGGCCTGCGGTCTGCCGTGTGTCACCACCGACATCGGCACCGGCACGTCGTGGGTGGTGCAGGATGGAGAATGCGGACGGGTAGTCCCGCCTTCACAGCCCGAACCGCTGGCGGCGGCGATACGCGCGGCGCTGGCCGACGCGCCGCTGCGCCTGGCGTGGAGCAAGGCGGCACGGCAGCGCGTGGAGCAGCACTTTACCGTCGAGCGCATGCTCGCCGGCATCGAGGGCGTCTACCGGGAGATCGTGACGCCCGCCACAGTTGCGAAGTCTGCGTAATTGCGCCTGACGGCGCCACTACGCCTCCAGCAGCTTACGAGCCTGGGCGACAACGTTCTCGACGGTGAACCCGAAGGTCTTGGCCAGATCCTTGTAGGGGCCCGAAGCGCCAAAACGATCGAGCGTCACGGTGGCACCCTTGCAGCCGATGTACTTGCGCCATCCGAACGCGACGCCCGCCTCGGCAGCCAGGCGCCGTTTGCAGGCGGGATCGAGCACGCTGTCACGGTACTGCTGGGTCTGCCGCTCGAAGAGTTCCCATGAGGGCATGCTCACGACGCGCACGTTGACGCCCGCCAGTTGCCTGGCGGCCGCCAGGACCAGCTCCACTTCCGAGCCGCTGCCGATCAGAATCAGTTCGGGTGTGCCGGCGCCGCTCTGCCAGAGCGTGTAGGCGCCGCGCTCCAGGTTCGAGGCCGCGGGATAGATGGTGCGATCCAGCACGGCCATGTTCTGGCGCGTCAGCAGCAAGGCGGTGGGACCCTTGGTATTCTTGAGGGCGGCCACCCAGGCGGCCGCCGTCTCGGTCGGATCGGCGGGACGAATCGTGGTCATGTTCGGCATACACCGCAGCGAGGCCATTTGTTCGACGGGCTCGTGGGTGGGGCCATCCTCGCCGACGTAGAAGCTGTCATGGGTGAAGACGTAGATCACCGGCAGCCCCATGATGGCGGCCAGACGCACGGAAGGCCGGCAATAGTCCAAGAATACGAAGAACGTGGCCCCGAAGACGCGGAAGCCGCCGTGCAACGCCATGCCGTTGAGCAATGAGGCCATGGCGTGTTCGCGAATGCCGAAATGCAGATTGCGCCCGGAGTAGTTGCCCGGCTTGACCGAGCCGGCCTCCTTGATCAGGGTCATCGTGCTGGGCGCCAGGTCGGCCGAACCGCCCACCAGTTGCGGCATGGCCTTGGCCAGTGCATTGATGACGATGCCCGAAGCGGAACGCGTGGCCACCGGCTTGGCGGGATCGAAGACCGGCAGGACGCTCTCCAGATTCTCGGGCAGCTCGCCCTGCATGTGGCGGCGCCAGGCGACCGCCTGTTCGGGATTGGCCGCGCTCCACGACGCAAAGTCGCGCTCCCAGCGTTTGGACAGATTATGCAGCTTGGTGGCGCGCGCGGCGAAGAGCTCGCGCACGCGCTCCGGTACATAAAAGAACTGGTCTTCGGGCAGTCCGAGGGCGCGCTTGCTGAGCTTGACTTCCTCCTCGCCCAACGGCGCGCCATGGGACTCGTGCGAGCCGGCCTTGTTGGGACTGCCCTTGCCGATGGTTGTGCGGCAAATGATGACGACCGGCGCGCCGGAGGGTTTCAGCGCCTTACGGATGGCCCGGTCGATTTGCTCATAGTCGTGTCCGTCAATCTCCAGCACCCGCCAGCCGTAGGCCTGGAAGCGCCGCTTGGCGTCGTCGCTGCAGGAGAGGCTGGTGCCGCCCTCGATCGTGATCTTGTTGCTGTCGAAGAACAGCACCAGCCGCTCCAGCGCCAGGTGTCCAGCAAGCGAGCACGCCTCGTGGCTCAGACCTTCCATCAGGTCGCCATCACCGCAGAAAACGAAGGTGTGGTGATTCACCGGCGTGAAGCCGGCGTCGGTATTGACGCGCGCTGCCAGCATGCGTTCCGCCAGCGCCATGCCGACGGCGTTGGCAATGCCCTGCCCCAGCGGCCCCGTGGTGGTCTCCACGCCCACCGTATGACCTGCCTCCGGATGACCGGGCGTCAGGCTGCCAAGCTGGCGGAAGCGCTTGAGTTCGTCGAGTGGCAGACCGTAACCGGACAGGTGCAGCAGGCTGTAAAGCAGCATGCTACCATGTCCGCCGGAGAGCACGAAGCGGTCGCGATCGGCCCAGTCCGGCCGCGCCGGATCGTGCTTGAGGTGGTTCAGCCACAACACCGCGGCGACATCGGCCATGCCCATGGGCAGACCGGGATGTCCCGACTTGGCTGCCTGTACGCCATCCGTGGCCAACCCGCGAATGGTGTTGGCGACAAGAACGAGGTCTCCCTGGCTGAGCTTGCTCATAGGCGATCACTCCATGTGCGCGACGCAATTCAAGATAATGAAAGCAGGCACCGCACTGCGGCGAC
>JAQULY010000314.1 GCA_028718445.1 Kiritimatiellia bacterium | reverse complement strand
GGGCGCCGCCGGAACCAGTGGCGTACGCGTTGCCTCCGCCGGAGCCGTACATTGACTGAGCGGCTGCTGTCGGTAGGTCTGGTCAGCCTCGGTTGCGCCAAGAACCTGGTGGATACACAGGTCATGTCTGGTGTGTTGCTCACCGAAGGCCTGACGCTGGCGCCCGACCCCGAGCATGCCGATGTCGTGCTGGTCAACACCTGCGCCTTCATCCAGTCGGCCCGCGACGAGGCCGGCGAGGCCATCGCGCGCGCCTGCGCGCACAAGGCCGCCGGAGGCTGCCGGGCCGTGGTGGTGGCGGGCTGCCTGCCGCAGCGTTACCGCCAACGGTTGCGAAGTCTCTTTCCCACCGTGGATGCATGGCTGGGCGTGGACCAGCTCGAGAGTGTCGCCGCGATCGTGCGTCGTAGCGTTACCACCCAAGTCCGGCGCCGGCGCGCCGAAGTGGATGTGACGGCGCAACCGCGCGCACTCTTCACGCCGCGCATGCCGGCGCTGGTCTTCAGCGGCGGCCCCTTCGCTTACCTGAAGATCGCCGAAGGCTGTAACCGGGTCTGCTCCTTCTGCGCCATTCCCGGCATACGCGGACGTCAACGCTCGCGGCGCTTGCCCGACCTGGTGGCCGAGGCGCGCGCGCTGCTGGCGGCCGGCATGCGTGAGATCAATCTGATCTCGCAGGACACCACCAGTTATGGCGGCGAATGCCGCGGCGCGCCACGGCTGCCGGAGTTGCTCCGGGCACTTGACGCGCTCGACGGCGACTTCTGGCTGCGTCTGCTCTACGGCTATCCCTCGCGGTTGAACGACGACCTGCTCGCGACGCTGGCGGACGCCAGGCACGTCGTGCGCTATCTCGACGTCCCCATTCAGCACAGTCATCCCGACATCCTGCGCGCCATGCGGCGCGCCGACACCGTCAACGTGCTGCCGGATATGCCCCGCCGTTTGCGCGCGGCGTTGCCCGGAGTCACCTTGCGCACCACCTGCATGACCGGTTTCCCGGGCGAGACCGAGGCGCATTTCCGGCACCTGCTCGATTACGTCGCGGCGGCGCGCTTCGATCGCCTGGGGGTTTTCGCCTTCTCGCCCGAAGAGGGCACGGTGGCGGCGGAGCTGCCGGGACGGGTGCCTGCCGAGGTGGCCGAGGAACGCCGCGAGCGGCTGTTGCGTCTGCAGAGTGAGATCGCCCGGGGTATTGAGCGCGCGCGCGTTGGCACCGGTGTCAGACTGCTGCTGCTAAAGCCGTCCGCGCGATCCCAGCTATGGATTGCGCGCGCGCCCTGGCAGGCGCCCGATGTGGACGGCGTCACGCGCGTGGATGGAGTTGCGGCGACGGCGCACGCGGGCCGCTTCGTGCGCGCGCGCATCGCCGGCATCCGCGGCTGCGACTTGCGCGCCGTGTGCAGCGCGAGTTGAGCGCCACCGTCGCCGAGTCACAACATGGCTAAATCCTGGTATGCTTGCCTGCTTATTGCGGTCTTTGCCGCGCTCTTCTGCCAGCGGCCGGTCGTCGCCGTGGCGGTCGTGCTGGCCGGCGCGTGGCCGGCCGCGTCACGCCGCGCTCAGCCGTTGCGCTCGCGCCTGCAAGGCTGGTTTCTGGCGTCGTCTCCCCTCATCTTCCAGAGCCTTCTCTTCATGGCCGGCGCGCTTTTCTACGCCACGCTCAGTTGGGGGCTTTTCCACGGTCTGCCGGTGCTGGACGACGACGTCTCCGCGCTGATGCAGGCGCGTATCTTCGCAGCCGGACGCGTTACGCTGCCGCTGCCGCCCCTCCCGGAGTTCTTCGGTATCAATTGCTGGCTGGACGCCAGGCACGGTCTGGACCACATGTGCAGCATGTATCCGCCGGGACACCCGGCCATCCTGCTGCCCGGCGTGCTGGCCGGCGTGCCGTGGCTGATCACACCGCTGTTCGGCGGCGGACTGGCGGTCATGACCGTCATGGCCGCCAGGGAACTGTTTGACGAGACCACGGCGCGTGTGACCGGAATACTGACTCTCTGCAGCCCATTCGTGGCCGAGCTGGCCGCCACCCACCTGAGCCATGTGCCCACCGCCTTCTTCCTGACCATGGCGCTCCGTAGTGTTTGCCGAATGGTTCGGCGCGGCGACGGCTGGCGCGATGCCTGGTTGGCGGGACTTGGCATGGGTATGGCCTTCCTGTGCCGTCCATTGACGGCCATGACTATCGGCCTGGTGCTGGCGCTGGCGCCTCTGTGGTACTGGCGCCGCGGTCTGCGCGCTTGGAGGCAACTCTTGTTGACGGCGGCCATCGTGCTGGCGGCGGTCGCGGTATTGTCGCTCTATACGGACATCATCACCGGCGACTGGCGCCTGCCAGGACACGAACTCGGCATGGGCCAGAGAGGCAAATACGGCTTTGTCAGACTCGACCGCGTGCGCACGCATACCATTGCCATCGGGATCCAGAATACCCTGGCGCGCGTCGGGGCCATAAACTTCAAGCTGCTGGGATGGCCCGTGCCGTCCTTGCTCGTGGCGTTGCTGCCGGTTTTCCTGCGCCGCGCCGACAAGCGCGACCTCTGGCTGTGGCTGATGCCGCTCGCGTTGCTGGGAGTCTACATGCCGTTCTGGTACTACGAAGCCTGCTTTCCGGCCCGCTATATCTTCTGCGGCATGCCCATGCTGATCATGCTGGCGGCCCGCGCCACGTTACTGGCGGCGCGACGTTTCCAATGGCCGGCCGCGTCGCTGCTGGTCCCCTTGCTGTCGTGCAATCTGGCGCTGTTCCTGCCAGGGCATCTTAACAGCTTCGGTCCGAATCATTGGGATGTGGAGCATGTGCTGCCGCGCGTCGTGAAGGCCGCCGGCATTCGTAACGCGGTCGTCTTCATGGACGGCATTGATGTGCTGCCGAACCGAGTGGATCTGACCAACGATTTCTACGCCACGGGATTCATACGCAACAACCTGTCGCTCGACGGCGACATTGTTTACGCGCGCAACCGGCGCGGCGATAACTGGCGCCTGGCACGCCTGTATCCCGGACGCAATTACTACTTGTATCGGTATGACCGCCAGCATAACCGGGCGCAACTCTGGCGGATAGTGTTCGATGGCGAGCAACAACAACTGATTCCGCGCCATGGATGATTGCCTGAATTGGAGCAGTGTGCCGTTCTGGTTGCTGGCGCTCTGGTTGCTGGCGGAGACGGCCTGCCGGCTGTGGTTGCGGCGTCAACGTGCGGTCGGCGTAAGCTGGCCCGCCTGGTGCACGCTGCTTCGCTGGGGTCTGAGGCCATGGGGCTTCTGGTCCGTATTCAGCATCGTCTGGCGATGGAACGCCGACACGTCTTACGACCATAACCTGCGCACGTTTCCTTTCTTCGCCAACCTGTGGCAACCGCGAGCCTCCGTGGGCGGGCGACTGACGGCCCTGCTGCTCGAGCCTGAGACCTACTTGTGGGGAGGCTTGTCGCTCGGCTTGATCGGCCTGCTGGCGTGGTTGGCCTACCGCTTGGCCAGGCGGGACGAACCGCGGCGCGCGGGTGTCTGGAGGCAGTTGTTGCTGATCTACCTCGCGGGCTTCGCCCTGCTGCTGGTCTCAGCCTGTCTGCCCGACGGCCCTCGTAGCCGGCATCCGGGCGTTCCCGGCTCGCTGACGCGTTCGTGGACCGCGCACGGCACGGTGCTGTATGCCATGCCGCGCATCAAGAGTGCCTCGCGTTTCTTGCACGATTTCGTGGAAATCCAGCCTTCGTTGCGGAACACCATCCACGGGCTCTCGCACCCTCCGGGAGGCGCGCTGTCGCTCTATTTCATCGGCCGCCTGGCGGGCGTGCCGCCAATGGCGGACATTCGGTCGGAACCCGTGCGCTTGCGATATCTCTTGGGCTTGGCCGCGTTTGGCCTGCTCAACGTGTTCGCCGTTTATGGCCTGGCGCGCGCTGTTCGGCGAGCGACGCGTTGGTCTGCTGGCAGCGTTGCTGTGGGTAACGGCGCCAACCACGCTGACCTATGCCACCTTTGAGCAGGACACGGTCTACGTGGTTTTCTTCACGCTGGCGCTCTGGCTGTCCTGGCTTGCGGCCTCCGGGGCAGAACGTCCGCCCGTCGCCGTGCCCCTGGCTCTGGGGGTGGTGCTGGCGACATTGGTCATGCTCAATTTCAGTTGGTGTGTCATGACCACGATCTTCGCGGTCTTCTGCCTCATGACCGGCTCGCGGCGGCACTGGAGCCGGATTGACTTCGGTCTGCGGACTGTGCTGCCGCTGGCGGTCATGACGCTGCTGGCGGGCGCCCTCTGCTGGCACTACCGTCTTGACTACCTGGCAATCTATCGCGTCGCCAGCGATTACGTAAGGCAGTGGTATCGCTTTGACGGTCCTCACCAGTGGCTGCAGGCCTTTATCGGCGGACAGATGGATCTGTGGCTGATGATGGGCAGCGTCGCCCTGTCGGCCTTTCTGGCGGGCGAACGCCGTCTGCAGCGCGCCGGCACATTTGCGTTGCCGCGGCTGTATCTGCTTGCGATTCTGGGGGTCTTTATGTTGCCGCTGCTGTTCGGCCCGCATCCGCTCAAGATGGAAACCGCGCGCTGCTGGAACTGGATGTTGCCCGTGCCGATCGCCTTTGCCGCCTTTGAACTGTCAAGGCACCATGCGGCCCGTCTGCTGCTGCCGGGCGCCGTGGCGGTTGCCGGCCTGACCCATCTGACCATGCGGTTGTTCTTGAACTTCTCGCCATGACGCAGATACCGATTGACGCCTCCGCGGGAATCGGACAGTATGCGGTTCGGAATGCACCATGGGGACGGACGGTAGCCTCGATGGGCGAATTCCGAACCTGAACCTATTGTTGCGGCCAACGTCCACTAGCGCATGCGTGTGTCGGCATACATCAAGATCGCCCGCCCGGATTACTGGGCGAACAACGTTTTCATTCTGCCCGGCATCCTGCTGGTCTTTCTATATGCCCCACATCTGCGCGGCGCCGCCATGTGGCTGGGCATCCTGGGGGGGCTGGCATCAGCCTGCCTGGTAGCCTCCAGCAACTACGTGCTCAACGAAATCCTGGATGCTCCCAAGGACGCCTACCATCCCGAGAAAGCCGGGCGCCCCATTCCAAGCGGACTGGTGCGTGTGCCGGTGGCGTATATCGAATGGCTGCTCCTGGCGGCCGCTGGTTTCGCCCTGGCATTCTCGGTAAACGACAGGCTGGGCTGCGTGGCATTGTTCTTCTGGCTGGCCGGCATGCTGTACAACGTGCCGCCGTTCAGACTGAAGGATATCGCTTATCTGGACGTGTTGAGCGAGTCCGTCAACAACCCGATCCGCTTCTGCATCGGTTGGTACTCCACCGGCCACGATATTCAGCCACCGCTATCAATCATCATGGCCTATTGGATGTTCGGCGCTTTTCTGATGGCCATGAAACGTTACGCCGAGTACCGGCACATCGCCGATCCGGCGCGGGCAGCCCTTTACCGGAAGTCGTTCGGCCACTATACCGAGGAGCGGTTGCTTGAGAGTCTCTGTTTTTATGGAGCGCTGTTCGGCATGCTCTCGGGCATCTTCATGGCCCGTTACCATATCGAGGTCGTGCTGGCCACGCCGCTGGTGGCGCTGGCCATGGCGTACTACATGCATCTGGCCTTCAAACCCAACAGTCCCACGCAACATCCCGAGCGGCTCTACCGTCAGCGCAAGCTCATGTTGCTGGTGGCCCTGGCTTTTCTGTCCTGCGTCTTCTTCCTGTTCGCCGACGTACCTTTGTTTCGTCGTCTAATTGCCCCGAGGGAACTTCCCCCAGGACAGCACTCATCTCCCTGATGCCGCCGTCATACGCCACCAACACCAGCATGTTCGCGATGCGCGCGGCCGTTGTGCTGGTCTGCGGCATCATGGCGGTGGCCGCACGTTGCGTGGGCATCCGCCATGGCGAGCCGGACACGATCTGGCATCCGGACGTTGCCAAGCAAGGACGGGTGGCGGCATCCGTCCGTCGCGCGGACCTGGACCTGCGACGCCTCCACAAGGACGATGCGCGTCTTACCGCCTATCCGTATGGCCACGCGGTCATCGCGGGACTGACGCAACGCCTCATTGACCGTACGGTGGCGCGCGGACGCGATCGCGTCGAATTCTCCGGCTGGTCCTGGTCGTTGCGCCTGGCGCAGCAAGCTACACTGTTATATGTGGCCGCACTGCTGGCGTTGCTGTGGCGGCAGTATCGCCGCTGGGGGCCGTGGCGCACGGCGCTCACGGGCGCACTGCTGGCGCTCGAACCGCTGCATGCATACTACAGCCACTATGGCATGAACGATGTGCCGCTGGTGGCCGGCTTGTTGCTGACCTGGTTGTTGACGCGCGAACTGTCGCGCGAACGTCCGGCGCTGCCGTTCCGCTCCCTGGCATTGGGCTTCACCTTGGGAGTCTCCTTCGGCATCAAGTACCAAGCCGCCTTGGCCGTTACCTTTCCGCTCGCAGCGTGGTTCGTCATGGGGCGGCAGCGGCGCACGCTGCGTCTGGCCGCCTCAGTCGCGGCGGTTGTGCTTGGGGGTGTGGCTGGAGTGTGGCTGACCTGTCCGCTGTTACGCGCCGACCCGGACTATTTCCTGGGCGCCCTCCGCGATTTCACGGCCTGGCAGAACGACATTGTGGCGCACGATTCCGCGTTTTGGAAGGAACTCGTGCGCAACTGCGCGAACTCGATCCAGGAGTTCATGGCCGCGGGTCGCTGGTTGTTGTTGCCCGGCCTGGCATGCGCCGTCTGGCGCGGCTGGCACCACCACTTCAGACGGGCATCCGCACCCGATATCGGCGCAGCGCTGTTCTGCGCGGCGTTGCTGGC
>JAQULY010000313.1 GCA_028718445.1 Kiritimatiellia bacterium | reverse complement strand
AGATTCCAGGTCTGACCCTGCACCAGGCCGGCCTCCACTTGTGATCCCGCGGCCGCTCAGATAATCACTACGATAACAGGCCCCTTTCTGGACGTCGTACTCCGTAGCTGTTAACACCGCCGCGCGACCGCTCCCTCTCCCCGGCAGATAATACTTCGCGCCCGCGTACCGAACTCGCCAAGGTCGTAGCATACCCCGCACTCTACACCCCAACACACGCACCCTCTCCGCAACAATATTCTAGATTCCAGGTCTGCCTTGGCACCTCCGGTAAATCAAGGTGCCGACCCGTTGAGCAGCGAATCGCGGATTTCAGCCCAATTCGCATCCGTCATCCTTATCAACTGCTCGCGGATATCATCTGGCAATGGCTTGCGCTTTGAGACTGGCGTCCCTTCCGCGAGTTCGCCAATTAGAAGCCCGTCGCGTTCACCGACAACGCCAAGTTGCCCGTAGACATAGTACATGATTGGGCCATGACGGTTCTCCATGGCATCCTCGGGGATACCTCGCACTGCGCCAAAATCCTTCTGCGTGAAGTACGCATCCGTATTGCCCGTGTCGCCCCATAAGCGTGTCCCGTAAAGGTTGTCTTCAAACTGATCCAATCCGCTTCGTCGAGTGCACACGAACCACCGATCCTTACGCTGCTTCTTGAGATCGATGATGTTCGCTTTCAGGGCTTCCATGCCAAGAGCTTCGATAGGCGACTGTGTCCATGCCTTGACCTGACTCTCACTTGTGAATCGAAGCTCACATACATTTGTCCCCGCGAGTCGTTGTTCTTCCATCATCCACTTCTGAAAGGTTAGCCACACGGCCGCGGGGGCGTCATATTGCAGTTCCAGACGCTCCGACGTGAACCCGGCCTTGAATGTCTTGACGAAGTACTTTTGAAGTGGCAGATAGTCGAGGTCGTGCGGAGAGAGGGCGGATTGTCGAACTGCAAGTTGTTTGCCGTCTGCTGTCTTCAGGGTCACTTCAGAGTTGTCGGATTTGACGAATTCCGCGCGGATCTTGCTGCCGGATGCCGATGTCCAAACGCGCATCAGGGGGGACTGAGCCCCCGATATCATGGGGAGGGACAAGATAACCGCGATGGGTAGAAGCATGTTCATGCACGTCCTCATTTCTCGTCGAACGACAGCCTTCACCGGACGTGAACCCGTCCGGGTTCACGGTACGGTGGGGGACTTGGTTTGGTGTTTTTCCATGTCATGAGTCGCAGAAGCCCTGTTTCCCCATGCCCTTAACCACATGAAACACGGGATCGGAGCAAGCAGAACCACCCATGCGAGCACAAAAACGCCGTGCCAGATGCTCAAGTGACGCCACACGTCGAAGCGCAGCATGCCGCTGGAGTAGTAGGCCGGAGCGACAAGAGAGCAGGCTAGCGCCCAGGCAATAGGACTTCTCCCCCATTTCGTCACAGCCGGATTCGCCTTCCTGATCCAAATAAGAGTGGACGGGAGAAGCAACCAGAAACCACAACACAAGCACAGCCCCAGGAAACGCCGAATCGTCATGCCCATGGAAAGAACATATTGAACAAGCATGAAGGTTGGCGCAAGGAACTCAACCAGCACAAGCATCAGCAGAAGTATGGCACCAGCATAAACGCCGCGCCGTGCCGCTCGGCGGTCGGCAGGAACGGCCGCGTGCAACAGCAATACCATTGTGCAGGCAAGGTAGGACATGACCGAGGTCCACAGGAAAAACTTCCCTATACTCGGCTGATCTAAGGCACACCCCGCACAGCCGAAGCTGAACCTTTCCGTAAACCATTCGCCGCTGAATGCAAACTTGACTGCGGCGGTCGGCGGACAATACGAGAGCCAGTTGCAGGCCACGAAGGCAAACGCGCCGAGAACAAGAACGAACACTGCCCCCATGCAGACTTGCGGCGTGCGTATCGACAACTTCATCTTTTCTCCGATCGCCGAACGGGTATCAGCCCCCAAAAATAGCAGTGGTCGATACCATTGCCGCCGCCGCTATGCCTCAAGGAAAAGGCTTGAGAGACTATAGTATTGTCGGCAAATGCAGAGCCGGATGAGGCATAGCAGCGCAAACGGGTAGGTGTAATATGCCTCAAGGCTCTTGGACAGTGGCGCCTTCCGACCACAGCCCAAGTTGGCCGGGTGGATATGTGAAGGCTCTTCGGGAGGCCGGAGCCCAGGAGAAGGCGATCCCGTACCACGTGGGGTGGGGCAGGCGGTTCTACGCCGATAACCCGAGTCAGCAGCGGGATCTGGATGCGCTCGGGAACGCTCCGGGTCAGTGCGTCTGCTTTCACGAATGTACGCATGACATCGAAAACCTACCACGAACTCCTTCGGTCTTCAATCTCCGGCTTCCGGCTTCGAACGCTGCCACTGGCGCGCGAGTCTACGATTCCCCTCCAGTGGACTTGTTCATCGCCTCCTGCCCCTTCAGTTCTGTAATGATGTTCTTGACCGTCTGGTCAATCTGTCCCAGGTCGGAAACGTCCCTCCCGTAAGCGGGGGCGTACAGCCAAGGCAGCAAAGCTTTCCGGCGGACGATGCCATTCTGGGACACCTGAACGTCGTAACCGTGCCGCCTCCAGTCCTCGCAAACGACGACATTGAATCCCTCGTACTTCATGTCATCCAACAGGCGGATGCGCTGGGCGCGACGGACACCAAGCACTGTGGTCATAAGCGTCACTGCCAGGGCCGCAGCAGCCACTGACAATGCCACGAGGGGAGACCGAAGGACGGCCGCGATACCGATAAGCAACGAGACGAATGTCGTATGGACGAGGAACCATGCCGTCACGACAACCCATGTTCGTTCCCCAAAACGTCGAAGTCGCCATCCGTGTCGGCACTTGATCGCCCAACTGGCGGCATAGCCAAGCCTGTACGAAAAGAACAATAGAGCGCAAATGTATACTGCCTCGCGCATCATATTTCTCTCTGTATCTAACCGGCGAACCCCTCCGACCCTCGGCAGCGCGTTACGGGAGCGCTCCGGATAGCCTCTGAACAGTCCCTCCGGCCTCGCCAAGATCGTACCATACCCCCAACTTACACCGCATCACACGCACCCTCTCCGCCGCTATATTCTAGATTCCAGGTCTGACCCTGCACCAGGCAGGTCTGACCCTGGACCTGGATCAGGTCTGACCCTGGACCACCCCTGGACCACCCTATCCTGCAACGGTTCAGCTTGCTGACAATAGCTTTGTTCATTGTGCAGCTTTAAGAATCGTGCCATGATATTCCCCTGAAACAACCATGAAAACCATCTTTTCCGAAACTTTCGCGCTCTCGCGAGAGGGTGTTCCCGGCGCGTGGGATCTCGAACACGACTCCGGTATGAACGTCTCGGCCGTGAAGTGTTACGACGACCGCTTCGAGATTCTCTCCGGCGGAAACAAGTTTCTGCCCGTGATACCGGACATCTTCGACTTCGAGCTGAAGGCGAAATTCGCCGTCAATTGCACGATGGCGGGAACGTTCCGCATCCTGCTCTCGTTCCGCTACGATGCGAAGTCCCGCACAGGCCAGACCCTCCGCATCTTCGCCGCGGACGACGGCATCCACTATGAATGCGGCACGTCGCTCCGTAATCGCTTCACGATGCGCGAGTACCGCATCGTGCCGGTCGACGCCTCGCTTCTCGATACGCCCTTCAACATCTCGCTCAAAGCCTCAGGCAACTCGCTCGAGGCCAAGGTAGGGGACGCCTGCGCCGAGTTCACCGTAGATGAGGGCTGCGGCAAAATCGCCCTTTCGCGCGAACACTTCCTCGACACGCTCCAGGTTCTCGCCTTCGACATCGCCACGCCCGATGCGCTCAAGCCGCTTTCCGAACGCTCGTTCCGCGTCGAACTGCCGACCGACCGCACCTTCAACCCGATCCACTGCGACGTCACGCTCCGCGACTGGGGCGACTGCATGGACGCCGCCCTCTCGCTCTCGGGCGGCGTGACCGAGACGCCCGTCGGCGAGGGCAACTACCACGTGATGCGCTACGACTGGATTGTCGATCCGTATCTGTCCGTCATCACGGCCGACGATGCCGACCGAATCCGTTTCCACAAGGGAGAGATCGTCCGCTGCCACAAGGAGCTCGTACGTTCCTATTTCTGGGCCAAGATCCATCAGAAGACGGACTGGCCGTTCAACGTTTCCGTGCGCTTCGTGAAGCCCGCCGGTGCCTTCGATCTCGCCATCGGCTCCGAGTTCTACCGCCACAACGCCCACCCCGCCCCGGATTACATGCCCGCCGAGACGCGTTTCGACCTCAAAGGCCACGTCATCGCGTCCGGCACCGGCTACCGCCGCGGCGTCGTCCAAGCGGACTTCGCGTCCCAGCCCGACAAGGCGATGCTCGCAAGACTACCGCCGGCCGCGGACGACCCGCGCCGCGAACTCGCCGAAAAGTATGTCCGCGACAACCACTATTTCCAGGAGAACGAGGATGCCGTCTTCACGATCTGCGCATCCGGTTTCCGGGGCGAGGTGCCAGTCGCGTTCAAGGCGACGCTCGCGGACGCCTTCCTGCGCCCCGTCCGCGACCTCGCGATCAGCGTGAAACGGTCGTCGCTCCGTCACGGCGTGACGGAATGCGATCTCGCCGAGGTCAAGGTCGAGCCCTTCCGCATGAAGCCCGGCGTCTACCACCTGCGTCTTGAGTCGGCCGACAAGGCCGCCGCCGCTTTCAGCGACTACTGCGCGCTTGAGTTCATGCCTGCCGCAGCGGACTCCGCACCCGCGCCGATTCTCTCCGGCCTTCCCTACCTGTACAACTCCCGCACCGAGACGCGCGGTCTCGAGACCGACGGCTTCGACCCGTGGAGCGGCAAGAGTATCGACGAGGGCCACTACATGGCGTGCGCCAACTTCCAGCCGAAGGCGACGCGCGACTTCAACGTATCGCCGACGGTCCACGCCTACGGGCGAGAGTCGTTCCTCTGGCTCGGCACGCGCAACGCCGACCAGTACCTGCTCAAGGACAACATGGACATCGTCGCCGGCGCCGACTACGTGAACTTCCGCGACGAGTTCGTCGACCACTCCATGCTCTGGCGCGCGCACTACCACGGCTGGACGCTCAAGCTTTTCTGCGAGTTCGCCAAGCGCCTCGCGGACGACGCTTTCGACTACAAGATCATCGACGGAATTCTCGAGTCCTGCGACTTCAACCGCCAGATCGACAACCACAACCTCGTCGTCATGTTCCGGAACCACTGGGAGGAGTGGATGGACTACGTGAACGACACATGGCGCGACAAACTCCACGAGATCATCACTGAGCTTCGCAGAACTCGCCCGAACATCCGCTACAGCGGCTACGGCCCGGCGCACATCTACGCCGCCCACCTCAAAGGGCCGGAGTTCACGCGCTTCCTGCGCCACGGACACATCCTTCCCGAGGACACGGGGTTCATGCAGTTCGAGGACTATCCCTATTCCTGTGCCTATCCGATCGAGCGCGGACAGTTCTTCCTCACCGGCTGCCTGATGGCGATGCGGGGCATTCGCATTTTCCCCGAGATCTACACGGTCGGCGGCTTTCAGGGCTGCCCCGACGGTGCGGTCTACTACGCGCATCCGCCCTTCGGCAAGCGTGACACCTTCCTGGGCGTCGAGCAGGAGATCGCCCGCCAGGCATATGAGTTCGCCTGCGCTTCCGCCTATCTCCAGTCCGACGGCTTCCACTACTGGAGCGACCGCGGGTTCCAGGCCTGCCACTTCAGCCGTCCGTGGTTCGAGGCGCTCCTCAGGGCCTGGGGCGACATCCGCGACCACGAGCCCGCCATCCCGCTGCGCTCCGCCGCCTTCGCCTACAGCGACGCCTCGCGCCGCGCGTGGAAGCGGCGTCTGCGTCCCGCCGATCCCGTCGGCTCCACGCTTGAGAACGCCCGCGTCATCGACGTCCAGAACAGCGCCTCCGAGGACGTCCCATACGCCTACGAGACGGCTCGCGTCCGCGGTCTCTGCGCCGGATTCCAAATGGATCTCGCGGACATCGCCGCGCTCAAGCCGGAGATGACTGACCTCCTCGTCATCCCGCCGCTCAAGGGCATGCCGGAGGCGCAGGTCGCCGCCATCCGCCGCCTCCACGAGGCCGGTGTCTCGCTGCTCGCCTTCGAGGACGTCACCGGGCTCGAAGACCTCTTCGGCGTCCGTGACACCGGAGCCGAGACCTCCGTCCGCGAGCTCCGCGGCACCCCCGGCTTCCTTGAGAACGGAAGCGAGGTCTGCAACAATCCACTTTGTGCCGGACGCCATGTCGCCGACGGAGCGGATGTTCTCGTCCGGGCCGAGATCCCCGTGCTATTCTGGAAGGACAACGGCCAGGCGAAGGCCGCGCTCTTCAACGTCGCGCCCGCGATGGTGCGCGAGGACGAGCTCGACGACCGTCTCGGCTACGGACAGGACGGCATCAGCACATTCATGGCCGAAGCCACCGCCGAGGTCATGCGCCGCCTCTCGCGTCCTGCCGTCTCGGCAACGGGCGGAAGCCTCATCGCCTACAAGGCCAGGGGAGGCGAGTCCGTCGTCATCGTCCAGAACATGGACGAGCGGAAGCCGCTCACCAGCGTCGTCGCCATCGAGAAAGCCCCCGAACGCACGGCGCTCTGCTCCTGCAGCCAGCCGCACACGGTTGTCGAAGCGAACGATACCGTGATGCAGATCAAGCTCCGCATCGCTCCCGGCGCCTCTGCGTTCTGCGTGCTGGGATAGCAGCCCTGGAAGTCGGTCGCCCCATTCCAAGAAGACTAGCCCGAGTGAGTACCTGGGGACATATTATGAAAATTGGTGTATGTGGCGCTCCCACCTGCGCAAAGGTGGCCAAGCAGGCTGGTTTCGATTA
>JAQULY010000312.1 GCA_028718445.1 Kiritimatiellia bacterium | reverse complement strand
CCGACCGCGCCAACGCCAGAACCGTAGAAGTGCTGAAGGCGATGGGCGCCAATACCATTCGTTCGTCGCACAATCCGGCGGCCCCGTCGCTCATGGAAGCTTGTGACCGTCTCGGCATGCTGCTCTGGGCCGAGACCCGCAACCTATACGTCGAAAAGGGCGCGCTCGACGATCTCCGCGACCTGATCCGGCGCGACCGGAATCACCCCTGTATCATCGTCTGGGGGCTCGCCAACACCGCGGGCAGTCCGGACGGTCGGCTAACCGCCTGCCTGCGGCAGTTGAACGAGCTGGCACACCAAATCGATCCCGGCCGGCCAACGGCCGTCGGGTTGGAGGGCAACGCCGGAGCCAACGACAACGGCTTTGCCATGGTGACCGACGTGGTGGGCTACAACGGCGGCGGCATGGGCATCGACGACCGCGACCACCGCCTATACCCCCGGCGCTGCATGTTGCACAGCGAATACTCCTCCGGCACCGGTGCCCGCGGCATCTACGCGAGGACCGCGCCGGCCAACGCCGAGTTGGAGACTTTCGGCGACGGCCGGGTGATGGCGCGCAGCGGACAGTACGCCAGTTCCTACGACCTGTGTCTCTCGCACGAAAAGGAATGGCTGCACATCGCGCAGCGTCCCTGGCTGGCGGGCGGCCTGATGTGGTCCATTGTCGAGTACCGCGGTGAAACCAACGGCTGGCCGGTGGTCACGAGCCAGTTCGGAGCCCTTGACCTCTGCCGCTTCCCCAAGGACGTCTACTACTACTACCAGAAGGAATGGACCACGCGGCCGATGCTTCACCTGTTTCCGCACTGGACATGGCCGGGCAGGGAAGGGCAGCGCATCGAGGTCTGGTGCTACAGCAACTGCGACACCGTTGACCTGTTCCTGAACGGGGACAAAGTGCGAGGCATCCCGCACTTCCTGCAGCACGGGGCCTCCTGGCCGCACCTGTACTGGGACGTTCCGTACGCGCCTGGAACGTTGTGCGCCGAGGGGCGGATTGACGGCAAGGTCGTGTGCCGCCAGGAAATCCGGACGGCGGGCGCCCCTACATCTCTGCGCTTGGCGGCGGATCGGACGCATATCCGCGCCGACGGCGAGGACGTCTCATTCGTCACCATCCGCGTGCACGACGATCAGGGCGAGCCGGTGCCTACGGCCGGTGTGCCGGTCACGGTCGAGGTGACGGGGAACGGGCGGTTGCTCGGCTTGTCGTCAGGCGATCCATCCAGCCACGAATCTGAGAAGGGCTCAACGGTGAAGACCTTCAACGGTCTCTGTCTGGCGATTGTCCAGAGCAACGGGCAGACGGGCACAGTGCGTGTCGCGGCATCCGCGAGCGGCTTCGAGGGCGAGGCCTTCATCGAGCTGACTTGCCGAATGGTGTAAGCGCAGCATGGGGACATAGTAGCTGTGGCACGGTCACAACCCCCAGACCAAACGCGTCTTAAAAAGATTCTGTATCGGGATTTCTCAGGACAGAATGCCGTGCGACAAAGCGTGCGACGACGCGTAGACGACGAAGTGTGCGATGAAGTGTGCGTCGAAGTGTGGGAATCTGGTAGATCTTCACTCTCTCATGGCCAATGCGCTCTGCCACACCTGCGTCTCCTATTCAGGCCAGACCACACTTCGTCGCTTTCTTCGTCCCACGCTTTCTCGTTTACGCTTCGTCGCTAGTCTTTTTCGAGACTACTTTCGGCCAGTCATATCCCGACACAAAATCGGGAGCTCAGGAACTCATGAATTCCCAAGTGTTTCATGCTTTCCTGATTTTCACATTTGAAAAATGCGCGGTTTTGGCGACGAATTAGATGCGTCTGCCCTGGACCGCCCCCCGTCGGCGGCGCGACTGTGGTGCAGGATGTGCTATGATGGTCCCATGAGCAAGCTGTTGCCCCGTATCACGCTGTCCTGCGCCCTGGCGCTCGCCGCGTCCGTCATGTCGCCTGCCAACGCGCCGGCCGGCGACTTCGCGGCGGAACTCTTCGCGCAATGGTGTGACGGCACCGAGAACGTGGTCTTCTCGCCCTTCAGCATCTCGGCCGCGCTGGCCATGACCGCCGCGGGCGCGCGCGGCGAAACCGCCAGTCAGATCGCGCAGGCGCTGCGCCTCGCGGATGCGCCTGAAAGGCTTCCCGATGCGTTCGCCGACCTCGATGCCCAACTGACCGCCGCGCGCACCGCGGCCCCCGGATTGACTTTGGCCGTGGCCAATTCCATCTGGCCGCAGCAGTCCTTCAACGTTCAGCCAGCCTTCACCGATCTGATCCGCACCCGTTTCAAGGGCGAAATCTTGCCGCTGGACTATGTCGGCCAAACCGAGGGCGCACGCCAGACCATCAACCGGTGGGTGGAGCAGCGCACCGCCGATCGCATCAAGGACTTGGTTCCCCCGGGCATGCTCGACCAGTCCACGCGCATGACGCTGGTCAATGCCATCTACTTCCTGGGACTCTGGGCCGATCCATTCGACGCCAAGCTCACGGCCGAGGCGCCGTTCCACGGTCCTGGCGGCGCTCTGTCATCCGCCCGGTTCATGCATCGCCAGGGGAGTATGCGCTATGCGGAGACGGAAGACCTGCAGGCGCTGGAACTCGATTACGAAGGCCACCGTCTCACCATGCTGCTGTTATTGCCTCGCCCGGAACATTCGCTGCGCGACGTGGCGTCGCAATGGCGCGGAAGCGGGGACAAGGCCTGGAAGTCGAACCTGCGAAGTCGGGAGGTCCAGTTGTACATGCCGCGCTTCACCTGTACCTGGATGGCCGAGTGCCGTGACGCCCTCGAGAAACTGGGCATTGTGAATGCCTTCGATCCCCAACGCGCCGATTTCTCCGGCATCGCCGGGAAACCTGGCGATCTGTGCATCTCGGCAGTGATTCACAAGGCCTTCGTCGAGGTGACCGAAAAGGGCACTGAAGCGGCCGCCGCGACCGCCGTGGCTATGAGACTAACAGCGGTTGAGCCGCCGAAACCGCCGGTAGTTTTCCGAGCCGATCGCCCCTTCGCCTTTCTGATCCGTGAGCAGCAGTCGGGATGTGTGCTGTTTGCCGGCACAGTCGCGCGACCCTGAGCGACATCTTCGGTCAGCTCGTCAGCCACCGCATCGCCGCCTCGGCGGTCTGCACCTCAAGCAACCCGTTCCGCACTTCGTCGCGCAACATCTGACTGGCGATCCGCGCCAGGGAGCCAAGGTAACGCTCGTGGGACGCGGCCGAGGAGACCAGCAGGAACACGAACTTTGACGGTTCACCGCCGCCGAAGCTCACGCCTTCCGGACAGATGGCCAGCGCGGCAACCACGCCGTCATAGCGCGGCAGCAGGGCGTGCGGTATCGCGGTCTGACAATCGACGGCCGTGCTGCCGAGCGTCTCGCGCTCCAACGCACGCGCGACACAGGCATCGCGCAGGTCCGGCGGCAGCACACCCGATGCGGCCAGCCGGTCGGTTAGCAGGCGCACAACGCCGTCGCGGTCCAATCCACGGGTGCCCGTGACGATATTGGCGTCCCACAGAAAGTCGCGAAGCGGCGGACTTCGCGGTGGGTCCGAGAAACACATCGCCAGCGGCCCGTCGTGGATGCGAGCGACCTGTTCGGGCAGCGATCCCACGAAATGCGATGCGGCCACGCCGAAATGCGGCGCTCCGATCAGCAACAGGTCGTCAGCTCCCGCGTTGGCGTCGATTTGACGGGCCAGGTCCGGCACGCGGCCAATTTCGACCATCATCCCCAGCACGAAACTGCGTGCCAGAACACGATCGAGCAGCCGGCGCGAACGAGCTTGCGTCTCGTCCTCCGTATGTACGTCTATCTGCAAGAACGATACCGGCAGCCCCCATTCCTGTCCCAGAGCCTCGGCCAGCGCCATCACATTCAGCGCGTGCACGCCGTTCGAGGTGGCCACGACAATCCTTCGGATCGTCGCGCGAGGCGACTGCCGCAACAAGTAGGCCGGCACGTGCAGGCGGTTGGCCTCGGCCAGCCAAGTCTGCACATCCTCGGGCGTGTCGGGCCAATCGGCCACCATCGCGCGCAGTCCCGGGAGCTCCGCCGGCGGGAACGGACTCGAATCGCCGGCTTCGCGGTTCTTGCCGCGCATGCCGCCGCCGGAAAATGGGCACGGCAGGCTGATCGTTTCGGCCTGGTGCATACCGGCAACCGTGGCCGCCAACCGCTCGGTTGCCGCCCGGCAGGAAGGATCGGAGTAGCACAACACCAGGCGTTCGCTCATTCGGTTGTCGGCGGTCACGCTACGCACCCTCCATACGTTTGTGCCCGGCGCCGCGGCTGGCTTGCTCGATCAACAGCTTGCGCACACCGCCGGGAACCGGCCAGTCGACCCGGTCGCCTTTGCGGTACCCCAGCAGCGCCGCGCCCACGGGCGCCAGCACCGAGATGCGATGAAGCTCGACATTGGCCTGGTTAGGCAGGACCAGGCGATATCGCTCTTGTTCGCCGCTCTCGCAGTCGCTGACGATGAAATCCGTGTTCAGCGCCACGACGTCGTCCGGCAGTTCGTTGTCCGCTACGATCCGCGCGCGCTGCAATTCACGCTCCAGACGTTCCAGATTCTCGCGGTCCATACCTGGCCGTTTGGCCCGTGACTCGACGATCGCCTGCTGGATACGCGCAGCATCGTCATGACCGATTACGATCTCTTTCATGGCGTCTTCTCCCTGTGTCGGTTGACCTGCCGGAACGGCGGTTCTTCGCTGCAAGAGTACCGCGCAATCGGGGGTTTCAAGCCGTTAGTCGTTGCGCCGGCTGAGTGCCGGACGGTTCGCAGGCTGTGCGCTCCGCGCGCACAACTTGATTGTGAAGGCAGTGTGCCACAATCGCCGGAATCGGTCAATCCAGAATTGGCGGTCGCAGTCTACGAGGAGGCAAAGGTCAGGTCTTAGGGTTCAGGCTCAATTCTCATTGCTTTACGAAGATGATTCTTCCGGGTTCTCCTCCGGGTGTTTTCCTCTTTGTCGCGAGCTTTGTCGTGAGCTTTGTCGACGAAGCTCGCGCCAAAGCTCGCGACAAAGATGGACGGACGTTTCTCATAGTTCTGGTCTGAGAACCTAACGCGTCGGAAGGTGCCGACGGCGGGCGGTCCGAGACCCGCCTTCGTCTGACGACTACGGCGCGGCACGCGTCCCGCCCCACTCTTTTCAGGCATATCTGGACGGCCGGCGCGTCCGGATCGCTGACGGCGAACTCGCGCGCCACGCGATAGCCGGGCACCCACACCAGTTGACCGCCGCACGTCAGCAGCGGCAGGCGGTCGCGCGCCTCTTCGGGCACCTTGGCGTCCACCAGAATGTCCTGCAGTTTGCGCGTGCCGCGCATGCCCAGCGGACCGATGCGATCGCCCGGACGGCGCGCGCGCAGCACGAGCGCGCGACCGGCCAGCGCCACCGGGTTCAGGGAACAGGCGGCCGGCAGGCGGCCGATACGCCCGCTTTCGCGCGTCACGCCCGGCGCCAGCTTGGCGACTGCCCGCACATCTCCCCATACGATCGCGCCCGGAACAGGCAGCACGCGCTCGCCGGGAATACGCAACGAATGCGGCGCGTCCTTCACTACCACCAAGCGGTCCCCCTGCCGCCTGACCCTCAGATGGCCGGACAGCAGCATCTGCCGGGGAGCGCGTCGGGATGCTTGTGCCAGCAGGCGCTCGACGGTTTCGAAGCCGATGGCCTGCTCGTGCCCCTGCCCGATCAGCCACGCTCGCAGCACCCGCCGCTGCATCGCCAACGGCAAGACCGTCAGGCGATCCAATGCCAGCCCCGCAAGGTCGCCCTGCGCACGCAGCCACTCCGCCGCCGCGCCTTCCAGATAGTCGTCTTCGGCCCGCAGAATCTCGGCCGATCGCGCCACCCGGTCGATGAAGCCGCGCCAAACCTGTTCCATCAGCGGCAGCAGTCGGCGGACGGCATTGCGCGCGATGCCGGTATCGAGATTACTGGCATCCTCGCGCCAGGTCAGTCCCTGCGTTCGCAGCCAGGACCGCAGCGTCTCGCGCCGGATCGAGAGCAAAGGCCGGATCAATCGCAGCCGGCCCGGTCCGCTGCCAAGCAGCGAAACCGGTCGCAACCCCGCCAGCCCGGTTGCGCCGGCGCCGCGCGCCAGCCGCAGCAGCAGCGTCTCGACGACGTCGTCCGCGTGGTGGCCGGTCGCGATCGCATCCAGATGTTCGGCCCTGGCACAGGCACGGTAGAAGGCCAGGCGCAACTCGCGCGCCGCCATCTCCAGTGACTTGCCGCGTCCGCGTGGCACAGCGCCCTCGGCCGTGCGGCAGCGCAATCCGGCGGCCCCGGCCAGTTCGCGCACAAAGTCGCGGTCAGCGGCGGAAGCTGCGCCGCGCAGGCCGTGATCGAGGTGCAACACCACGGCCTCGATGCCGGCCTCGCGGCATAGCGGCATCATCAGGTGCAACAGCGCCACCGAGTCCGCCCCTCCCGAGACGGCCAGTCCCAAACGGCGCACGCCCTCGAACAGCCTGTGCCGCGCGATGTCGCGCGCCACGGCGGCGTTCGCTTCTTCACGGCGCTTCATGCCGTCACCATACCGTGATTTCCGCGCGGACGCAACGCTCGCAGCGCTCCCCGAGACTGCAATAACGGGAAGTGGTTACATGCTCAAGCCGCCGAAGTGGAAGAGCCGACAAAGCGTGCGACGAAGCGTAGACGACGAAGCGTGCGACGAAGTGTGGGAGTCTGGTAGACTTTTACTCTCGCATGGCCAAAGTGTTCTGCCACCCTCGCGGCTCCTATTCAGGCCAGACCACACTTCGTCGCTTTCTTCGTCCCACGCTTCGTCGTCTACGCTTCGTCGCAAGGCTTCTTCGAGACTACTCT
>JAQULY010000311.1 GCA_028718445.1 Kiritimatiellia bacterium | reverse complement strand
AGGGAAAACCGCCAACCCCGCAACCCAGGGCGGGAAAGGCTATGGAATCGAGCTTAAGCTGACTGGCCACCCGCAGGGCATTCTTACAGGAATTCCTGATTTTTATCTCATCGGTCTGAAAATCCATCGCTCCTGGCGCGACGGAACGAGCACCGGTTACACCGGCAACCACACCGACGAGACTTGGGGAAACACGTACCGCAAGGAGCATCCCGAATACTTCGCCCTCCAGAAAGACGGCACACGGAGCGATCAGGCCCTCTGTTACAGCGAGCCCGCCGTGCTCACGCAGCGGTTGACCAACATCGAGCGCTTCTATGCCGGCGTGAGCACCGAAGGCTGGTACTTCGCGCCCAATGAGAAGTACATCCCGTTCGTGCCGCGGGACGCCGGCCAGGCGGGGTGTCAGTGCGAGCGATGCCTGAAGCTGACGCGTGAGAAGGTCGGACGCTTCGGCGCCGCCTCCGACATCGTCTTCCAGCACGGCGTGGACCTGGCCGCCGAGGCCGCGAAACGCTGGCCGACGCGCCGCGTGTCCATGTTGGCCTACGAGGACTACACGCTGCCGCCCTCGTTCGACCTGCCGGACAATCTGGACGTCATGGTCTGCCAATGTTGGTCGGGAACGATTAACAAGGAGCCCTATTGGATGGAGCGCAACCTCAAGCTCCTGCGCGACTGGTCGGCCAAAGTCGGGAACAAACGGGAGCGCCTGTACGTGTTCAATTACATCTGCTGGCCGGGCTTCTGGACGTCCGCTCCCTACGTCTTCCCCCATAGCCTGCAGCGGTGGTTGCAGGCGACCTATCCGCTCTCCCAAGGCGAACTGGTCTGTCCCATGGGCGACTTCTGGCGCACGCACTACATGAGTTGGTTGTGGCATCGCCTGATGTGGGACCGCAACGCCGACGTGGATGCGCTGCTGCACGACTACGCCGTGAAGTTCTACGGTCCGGCGAGCGGGCCGATGGAGGAACTCCATCGGGTGTTGATCGACCGGTACGAGAACGTCCACTGGAGCCGTCAGCTTAACGATAGCTACGTGCCGCCGGAGCTCTGGTATCTGGAGACGTACACGCCCGAGGTCATCGCGAAGCTGAAGCAGATCTCCGCCGACGCTTTGGCCGCCTGCCCGCCCGAGGCTTCCGATCTCTACCGACGTCGTGTGCTTTGGATGCGGGAAGGGCTGACGACATTTTTCACGGAAGCGGATGGCGCGCACAAGTGGCTCAACCATCCGCCGGCCTGCACGGTGACCGTTGTGAAGTCGGCGCCGGACGACGCGGTGTGGGCGACGGCCTCCGCCATGCGCCTTGTGCAAGGCAACTTCGGATCCGAGCCGGACATCGAAACGACGGTGAAGGCGCTGGCTGAAACGACGAACCTCTACGTCCGCTTCACCGCCAACGCGCCGGTTCCGGCCACCACGAACGAATGTCTGACCATACGCGTCCCGGCGTCCGGCGGTTCGGAGTTCTGGACGCTGCATGCCGGCGGCGTCACGGCAGGCAAGCATCCGGTCACGCTGATCGGCAACCAGCGGACCGCCGCCGCGTGGACCGTGACCGTCAGACTCCCATTCCCCGCCCCGGCGATGGCGATCCAGTTCGAGCGGCACGTCGAGAGCAACGACAAGGATGGAAAACCGCTGGTGCGCGACTATGTCTGGTCGCCCCAGATGAGTCCGCCATGGCCCTGTCCGCTACGCTGGGGGACGTTGACGCGCGGGAAGTGAAGAAAGCGGGCGAACGGGTGACGATGGGTGACGGACCAGTGCGGGCTGGTCTTAGAACCTTTGTCGCGAGCCTTGTCGTGAGCTTTGTCGACGAAGCTCGCGACAAAGATGGACGAACGTTTCTCATAGCTCTCTCCATCTGGCAACGTTACGCGGGTGGCGCGCCTGAACCAGCAACCCGAGATTTCCGAATACTGAACCGCGGAATGTCGAAGTCCTTCATGATTCGAAACCATTGGCGTTTCCGTGCTACACACCCACGCCCTCTTGCCTCAATAATGGGAGGGCCGCGCGCCCCAAGACACGCAACGGATACAGTTCTTCACAGCATCTGACCAACTACTTTGCGCTTGCATTGTCAATCTTCATTACCCACTATCTCCACCAAGGAGTAGACAGCCCGAAGCGGCTCAGTCAATCGTTCGGCAGGAAATGGGGAGGATCAAGACATGCGTGAACGGAATCAGATGAGGAACGGTACTCTTGTGCTTGGCGGACAGGGTTCCGGACGATATGTCAGCAGGAAAGGGAGGACAATGAAGACGGTTGTCGGCGTCTTTATGGCAGGAATTGTCTATTGCACGAGTGTTGCAGGGGCTGAGGCCCCCGGCCTTCCTAAGCCGGTTCACATTCAGGTGCAAGTCCAGTTTGTCGCGGTCACGAAGGCAGATGCGGATGCCCTGCTGCGGGCCGAGCCAGGTGGAATACCCGGCAAGGACAAGATTGTGGACTTGGTGAAGCAAGGGAAGGCGAAGGTACTCTGCGCGCCAAGTGTTACAACGCTGTCAGGCTTGGAGGCGATAGTCAAGGCGGTAGATGAGTGCATCTACCCGACGTCCTTGGACGTCGAACCGTCTCAGGTCCCTCAGACGAATACTGCCGCCGTCGGCGCATCCCGGCTTATCGTTGCTTCGCCGTCCAATTTCGAGATGCGTGAAGTCGGTGTTATCCTCCAGTGTGTTCCCGAAGTCAGAGAGGCGGGCAATATCAACGTGAAATTGATGTCGCAACTCGTCGCGACACCCATCTGGAAGACCTACAAGACGAAGTGCGTTGTGGCAGACGGAAGGGAAAAGGACATTGACTTCGAACAACCGTTCTTCAGCGTGCAGAGTCTGAACACGTCATTGGTGATCAAGGACGGCGAAACGATCGTTGCGGGAGGCGGGATGCCGGACCGCAATGGCGAGGCCAACACATTTCTGCTGGTGACCGCGAGGCTGCTTGATGCCTCCGGGCATCCTTAGAGCGGGAAAGCCAATGTTCTGGAGAATGTGGCATCAGAAGGGGGTTGTGGTGAAGACCTTTCACCCCAAACCCGCTAAATAGCTGGCATTCACGCGCACTGCACCCGCCAGTTGAGAAAGCAGGGTTGGTGTCACCTTGTCCTGTGTTTCCGGTTCACAACAACGTGACGGGCAACGTGCAGCCACGCCCCTTCGGCTTCGGCTGGCGGCGCGAGACTGCTTGACGGCGAAAACGGGCAAATAATCCCCACGCCTTCCCGTTGTTCGAGCCCATCGCAACCACCAGCTCATGATCTCCCTTTGAGGCTCTCCAGGGAATAACCGCCGCATCGATGCTGGCAGGATTGGTCCCGTTCGGGTCATGGAACATCTGCCGGCCATCCATCCATGCTTTGACCGGTCCGTCATAACCGAGCCTCAACTCAAGATTCATGGGTTCCGAACAATGGACCCGGTTGACGAGATAGATCAAGCTGTCCGCCGGAGCGGCGGCAAACAGATCGCGATGCAGATCGCAAAATGCGGCGGGGAAGAGCCGGGGCGTCAGGCCCATGTCATCCTTCTCCTCAGGATAAATCAGATCATTCAACGTGCCGGCGGCAGGCATGGTCCGGCTGACAAGCCATTTGACAATGAACCGAGTGAACCTCTGGCTGCCCTTTTGCGGCTTCATGAAAGACTCCGCCAAGTGCTCGATCCTCTCGATCGTTTCCAGCCAGCATCCCGGATCCCCCCCCAGAATGTCCGCTTTCCTCATGTCGTGATTCTGACGGATATGTGTCCGAAGGCCCTGGATGGCCCGAGCCAACTTGACGCCCGCGGTCTTGTCCCTGCCTGACAGCAGAAGGAGGAGCCGCCTGATCGCTTCAGCAAATTGTCCTCCGACTTCAAGACAGCTGGCAAACCAGTGAATGTCCTCGTCGTCCGAAATCATCTCCGCTCGACGCGCACATTTCAGAGCAGACGCTGTGGCGAGGCCGCGATCGGTCCATTGCTCAATCTGCTGGTCCCAATTCCAGCTCATCCAGGAAAAGACTTCGTCATTGACCAAATGGGACACCGTCTGGGTCACGGACCACCAGATACGACTGACCGGCATCTGTCCATGGCGACGGGTTTGCAGGGCACGACTCATCCACTTCCCTGCCTCCCCGCCCCATTGTCGCGCGCACACCCGTTCAAACACTCCACCGGCCGCGAATACCTTCAAGGGCCTGTTCTCACCGGCGGCGATCTTCTTGAATGCGGCGACCGCCTCGGCTTCGTTCGCGGGATTCTCACGGTACCCGCCGGCCGTTCCACTCCACAGGAAGTCCGCGTTGAGCATTTGGACCGGTTCCTCATGCAGGCCGCCGTTGGACAGGCACACCGATTCGGCGCCATCGTAGAAATGCGCCATGGCCCCAGAAACATTTGTCAGATCGTCGCTCAGATAGTTGTCGCCGCCACCAAAAGCGATGACGTGAATCCCATGACCGTTGCCGTTTCGTTGCAGGACGCTCCGCAAACGGCCGATCTTCTTCCGGTTTCCGGCATCGTAGAACTGTTCGCGCAACCCGAACTCAATCCCGGGTTCCGGACCAATCCGTCGGCTCAGACGGTCAAAGTACTCCATTTCGAGTTCCCAGACGTTCTCCGGGGTGCACTCATCGTAGGCGGTGTACAGCGGGGAGGTGAAGATCAGGACCAAGTCCCGCGCCGGGGAGTAGTTGTCGGAAGTGGGCAGTGCGCTCAGCTCCCGGCGCACCTGTCGGAACCATGAAGCGTAGGCGTCGGCCTGGCCCTCCGGGCCGGCCAGTTCGTCGTTCGGCCAGCGTTTGCGGCATTCCGGGCAACGGTGTTTCCATATCTCTCCGACATGCCGCCAGTCGCCGCCATCGATATCATGGATGTACATGAATCCCGGCCTGACTTCGGAGACAAACCGTTTCATCTCATCGAGCTTAGCGGATCGCAGCGGCGCGTTGGACAGACAGGTGCCATAGCGGGCCCACCCGTTTTGCGATGAGAATCCGCAGCAATCGTATTCGTCGCCGTCCGGGTAAGGACGGCAATTGCGATAGACCTTGCCAAAATAGCCGCACCGGTAATTCTCGCCCGGCTGATAGGCCGTTCCGTATCCGCCGCCATATCCGCAGAATACAAGACCGATTCCCAGACGACGGGCATGGTCCGTACATGCCCGCATCAAGGCGGCATATCCGGGGAACCGCTTTGTATCCCAGCCGAAGCCGTCGAACCACACCATGTTGATCTTGTGCGCGAAACAGAAATCCAGTTTGCGCCGCACCCGGTCCAGAAAGGCCTGCCGGCCATCGCCCCAGTCATACGCCCATCGGTTGACCTCGACGTTTAACAGCCAGTCCGACCCGCAGCGGTAGCGAAAATCCGGCCAGTCGTCGATCATGATGTGAGGGACAATGATCTGGCCATCTTCGCGGCGCATCGTCTGAAACAGAGTCGCCGCTCCGCGCAGTAATCCCTCCCCGGTCAGGGCAGAGAGCGCGATCCCTTTCCCCGAAACCTCCAGGCGGTACGCCTCGACGCGCCGGTCCGCTCGGAGCCTGCGCGCAAACTCCAGATCCTTGACGATCGTCAACCGGATTGGAGCATCTCCGGCCCTCTGTCCGGACACGATCGGCGCCATGAACCGTTCCGCGATCAACTCGCCCGATGCACGCGCCCTCTCATCGGATATCAGAACGCAGGCTTCGTCCGACCCACATGGCAGGCGCAGTTCGCCCCGACGTGAGACGACTTTCCTGGGGGCCGGCACCATGTCGATGGTCATGATTTTCGCGATCTCCGTTATGACGGCATCACTCGCAGTATCCCACACCCACGCAGTAGGCCATGTTGATCTTGATCATGAAAGCAGCCCGTCCTACTGGATACGAAAACACTCAATGCGCATCAGTTCGGCTGTTTGCATCAATGCCCGTGCGATGTGATCGTGGACCACGATCAGGTGATGCGCCACGCCACGCTTGAGAACCGATTTGATGTAGTCCACCACCGGCGTCTCGACTTTGACCATGGCATGAATCTCATCGCAGGGCAGACACGGGAACGTGATCGACTCGCCCTCCGAGACGAACATCCGCCAACTGTCGCCGGTGTTGAGGAAATGTCCCATCGTGACCGGTCCCGGCTTCATAATCATCTCGTAGTTCAAACCATGCCCCTTGAACCCCCATTCCTCCGGCGAAGCCGTCAAGGTCACAGCCTGATCGCCGGCCGCAATCTCCGGCGAGGCAATGCCGTGCCCCAGCAGAAAGAGGGCATTGTGGCGGCAATCGAATTGGCCCCATTCCGCCTGGAGAGGCGCATGCCCGGTGAAGTCGTGCATCAACTGCATCATGGCCAATCCCGCGACATCCCCTTCGCAGGAAACCATGATCCGGTCCTGTTCCAGCATCAGCGAGGCGCCCATCCTCGCCGGCGCGCCGGTCATCTTCTCCAGGTAGTGCTGTCCGAGAAAGCAGAGCCCGTCCAGACGGTATGTCTTGTACAATTGCTTCATCGCCAACCAGACCCTGCACGAACGCTTCACATCATCCAGATCGATTTTCTTGGATTTGAAACGATTGCGAAGACGCCTTGCGGCGCGATCGACGTCCGCCCCTTTCACCGCTTGCCAGCAGGAAAGCAGATGCTCCGGTTGAATGGTCATCACTTCCGGCCCCAGGAAACCCTTGACCTTGGCCTTGTCCGCCTCCAGATCGAACATGCCCCTGAACACATGCCCGACCAGACCGTAGGTGCTGTGCTTCAACTTCTTCACACTGCGATGAGAGGTCAGAAGACCCCGGATCTCCGCATACACGTTCGGATCGCCAATCTCTCCGCAAACGACCTCGAAGGGCACGTGCGTTTTGTCGAAC
>JAQULY010000310.1 GCA_028718445.1 Kiritimatiellia bacterium | reverse complement strand
ACGGTGGTCCTGGACGCCGGACGCAGCCGCACCGACGCCATACTCTTCACGGTTGCCGCCGCGGGCCGCCTCACGCGCGAGCGCGCGGAGGGGACCAACGCGGTTCGCCGGACGGGCGAACCGGCCGTCACCGCGGCCGCCGGGCCGAAGGGCTGGACCGCCGAACTGCGTGTGCCCTTCACGGCCGTGGGCGCGCAGGGCCTGCGCACCGGCGAGGTGTGGGGGATCAACTTCCAACGCGTGTGCGGAGACGAGGTGAGCCAGTGGTCGCCGACCAGCGGCAGGATCGGAAATCTCAACGAAGCCGGCGTGCTCGCGCCGGCGGACCGGACGCAGCAGGGCACCGCGACCGGGGCGGCACCGGTCGTGTACTATGACTTCGAGGCCGTGGAGCGCGACATGCTCGTCCCCGATCGGGCCGGTGAGGCCGCCTCGCCGGCGACACTCAGGGTTGCGCCGTCAAATACGCCGTGGAACGCATCGAATCTGGTAGCCGGGGTGCAGGGACGCGGCCTGCGGTTTGGCGGCCCGGCCACCGGCCAGTACATGGAGATAGGCCTGGAGCGGGGAATGAACGTTTCGGAGGACGATTTCACCATCGCTTTCTGGTGCAAGCCGGAGAAGGCCGCCGGGGTATTGCTGCACAGCACGACCTCGCCGCCCTACTGGGGCCTGAATTTTGCCGGCGACGGCCGACTCAGGTTTGCCATGAATTCGGGCGGTGGCCGCGCCACAACCGTGGCCGAATCGCGGGGTAAGCTGACGGAGGGCGCGTGGCATCGCGTCGTGATGATGTTCGACCGCGGGCGCTTCCTTCGGCTGTACCTTGACGGAGAGTTGTCGATCTGCCACCCCATCGCCGAGCAGTCCGGAGCGCTGAGACGGACCTTGAGCATCGGGGGTCCCCACCACTTCTTCCAGGGGTGCGTTGACGAGTTCACCGTGCGCCGGGGAACGTTCTCCCCCGGAGACGCCCGGGCACTGTTGACGCCGGCGGGGGACAGGGAGTCGCGATGAAAGAAACAGCAACACGGAGAAATGACATGAGCACAACAAAGCGAGAGCACATGCCGGCGGTCATGGCCTTGGTCTTGACCGTAACGCTTGCCGGCCTGTTCGGAGTTGGCGTTTCCACGCTGTCTGCCGACAACTACTATGTCGTGCCGGCGGGAACGCCCGGGGTCATCGCCACTGCCCCATACACCAACTGGGCCACGGCCGGGACCAGTGTCGTCGAGGTGGTGAACGCCGCCATGGCCCGTCCGGAGCCCAGGACGGTGTTCGTGTCCAACGGCACGCACGTCCTGACCAGCCAGATCGTCATAACAAACGCGCTCACGCTGTGCAGCATCGCGGGACACGGGCCGGACGACACGATCATTAACGGCGGTTACGCTGCCGGTGGTCCGACGACCAACCGCTGTCTGTTCATGAACAGCTCGGGAGCGTTCGTCCATGGTCTCACCATCTCCAACGGCGCTTGTATCAGCGCGGCCTATGACGGTGGCGGCGGGGTGCGAATGCTCGGTGGCGTCCTGAGTAACTGCACCGTATGCGCCAACACGGTATTCATCTACGGCAACTGGTACGAAGACGGCGGCGGAGGCGTGTACATGACGGGCAACAGCGCGGTCCGAAATTGCCGGATCGTGGGCAACGCGGTATCGGCCGTCGGGGCGACCCCGGTCAACCCCGCCGGACTGGGCGGAGGCGTCTATGAGTACGGGGCCTCCTGCGTCATCCAGGGCTGCGTCATCAGCAACAACTATTTCACGACGACGGTTGGCAAAAGCTTCTATGGAGCGGGAGTATACATGGGCGCCAGCAGTCGGATCGAGTCAAGCCTGGTGTGCAATAACGCCGGCCCAACCGGAAATTCTACCACCTATGGCGGCGTCTACTTGAACAGTGGCTCCATGCTTAGCTGCACGTCCACCGCCAACTACGGGTCTACCGGGATGGGATGTTTTTGCGCCGCGGGCCTGATCGACAATTCCTTATTTTCAGCAAACTCCGCCGGCACCTCCGGTGGCGCCGGCGTGTTCATGCAGAACGGCCTGTTGTGCAACTCGACGATTGCCAACAATAACAAAAACTGGGCTAACTTGACCGGCGCTCTGCAGTTCAGCGGCGGATCTGCCTACAACTGCGTGATCAGCAGCAACGGCACCGACTATGGCGTGCTGCTGACGACCGCCAACAGTGCCCTAAGCAATTGTACGGTGAAGGCGAACGTGACGGGAATAGCGTGTAGGAAAGGCTCGGTCCTGAACTGCCTCGTCGCGCGCAACGGGGGTTATGGGATGATGGTTGACACCGGCTGTGTCAGCGCTTGCACGATCGCGCAGAACAAGGGGACGGGTGTGCGGATCCAGCTACCCGTGCCCAGCAGCTTGTCATTCTCCTCCTGCATCATCTACTCCAACGGCACGGCCGGAGCGGACGATGTGTTCGACGCCGCGTCACCAGTCAACAGCGGCGTGCTCCAGTACTCCTGCCTGGGGGTCAACCCCGGATTCACCGGCGACGGGATCAAGGTCGCCAATCCGAGGTTCAAAAACGCCGCCGGAGACGACTACCGCCTGTCGGGCGTCTCGCCCTGCATCAACGCGGGGTCGAACGAACTGTGGATGGCGACGATGCCCGACCTGGCCGGCGGCAAGCGCATCCGGGGCGGCACCGTGGACATGGGCGCGTACGAGTACCTCTACCGCGGTAGCGTGGTGGCCATCTACTAGGAGCTTATTATCCTAGAAAGAACAGTTCGGGCGCGCTTCGCGTACCCGAACTGTTCTTGTTTTTGGCTGCCGATCCCTACGGGGTGAGCTGTAGCAACGTCTGACTCCCCTGCACGACCGGATGCAGGGGCTTTCCTCTCAGCCAGACTCTGAAGGCCGCCGACACCCGTCAGTACACCACGCAGATGGCGTCCCCTCCTTGAACGCCCATTGGCTCTACAAATGATCCCCGTGTTGTTCTCTCCAAGTTCAGGTCAGTGACCGGCGCACGAACCGGCCCAGTGCGCTGCCGCGGCCAGCAACTCCTGCGCTTCAGCCATGGTGGCCGCGGTCGTGGAAATGGCCAAACCTTCCGGACGCAGATGCCGGACCAGGAACTCCACGTGAGCAGGAGGCACGGCAAGGTCCAGACCGCGGTGCGCCCGTTGCACACGCCGGTAGAACTCCAGATGCGCGGGCCCGTTCGGCGGTTCCTTGAGGCTGGGCGAATATTGAATGACCCGGAGGTAGGAACGGCTCAGACAGAGGTCCAGATGCTGTTGATAGCCGCAGGTGTGATAGTGCAAGTAGCCGTACCGCTCCCCTTGCCAATCCAGCTCCGGCAGCACGAATTCCTTGAACATGGCCGGCGAGAGCATGGCGGCCGCATCCGCCTGCACACACTGGAAGTGCCTTCGGCTCCACAGGTTGGTCCAACTGACATACCCGGCACCCGCTTGCCGGGACTCCAGGCGCCGCCGGAGAAATTCCGCATTCTCGAAGGACAGGAGGCGCATCTCGCGCAGCCGGTCCCGGCAAGCCGCGGGCTCTGCGATCAGGTCCAGCAGCATCTCCGTGTTTCCGCGCAGCATGTTCAGCAAGTCCAGGTGATCGAACTGCGCCGGGCAAGGCACGATGAAACGGCCCGGAGCTTCGTCCAGCAGACGGTCGCAGATGGCCGCCACCTTGACGCGCCAGGAGTCGTCCGGCCCGGGATGCCAGTTCAGCGGCGGATTCATGCTTGACATGCAGGGCCGAATGGCGATCCCGCCTTCGCCGAACTCGATACTGTCCCCACAGCCCAAGGTTGTGCCCGCCATGAAATAGGGTGCGGCGGGCGGGAACTCGCCAGCCAAATGGTGTTCTTCAAAGAACGCGAGCGTCTTGGCCAGGATGTATTCCGGATTCATCCAGCGATCGGCAGGCGACAGCAAGGGCGGCAGGACGATCCTGCTTCCGTCCGTCCGCGGCACGCTGATATTCAAGCATGGGCGGTCAGTCGGCTGCATATCCCAGAAGGCATCCCACCGTGCCTGAGCGTGGCTCCAATCTGGCTTGCAGGCATAGGTAGGCAGCGACGCAGGCGAACTGGCGAGTCTTGTTCTACCGTCCATATATTCTCCGCAAGGTCAACAGATGCACGCTGTGTGGGGGAGCCGCCAGACGCAACGACTCCGAACCGGCCGTGAACGACGATTCACCGACATAATCCAGGTTCGTATGCACATCCATGCGCCGGTGCGAGACACGGTAGGAGGTTCCCTCCGGAAGCCCCAGACACTCCACGGCATAGGTCATTTGCGGTGACTGGAAATTGCAGGCCATGATCTGCAGCGTGGCGCCATCCGCGGACCGCCCAGCCAGAAGCGCCAGACCCTCATCGGGATCGGAGCCTTCCACCCGGCAGCGACACGGCGTGCGCTCCAACATTTCGCGGAACGCCAGAAAGGCGTAGTAGGGTTTCGCGGGAAGGCCGGACTGATCGAACATCCCCCATGGCCCGTTGGCCGCATCGTAGAAGTTGGCCATGTCCACCGGCGCATCCTGCAGCGCGATCAGACACGCTGCCGCCATGGCGCCGCCCTCGACGCCCTTCTTGCGCGCGACGTACTCCGTCGTGTGCGGGTGACTGAGGGCCAGTTCCCGGGACCACAACCCGCGATAGGGCGCCAAGTTCCACTCGTTGAGGTGACTCTCGGTCCGTTCGTAGCCGTACTCGTCGAGAAGACGGCGGACGTTGGCCGCGGCGACCGGCAACTGGCCCGGACGCTCGGGGTAGGCATGCCACGAACAGAAATCCAGCGGCGCCCCCTCCTTCCGGATCGCCGGCAGAAAGGCATGCATCTTGTCCCAGTTCGTCAGAAATGAACCGTTGAAAGCCGGTCCGCCGATCATGATGTCGGGACAGGCGACCTTAATGCGCTTGGCCACGCGGATATAGAAGCGGAAGTACTCGTCATAAGACGCGTTCCACATCCCCGGACCAATTTCGGGCTCGTTCCAGATTTCCCAGTAACGGATGCCGTAGCGAAAGCCGTTCGCCCAGCCTTCGTTGTAGTGGCGGATAATGCGGATGCAGATGTCAGCCCACCGGTCGTAATCTGCCGGCGGGTCGGTGTCAAAGCGGTAGACCGGATGGCACTGGATGGCGATGCCCAACCGGTAGACGATGCGGGCGCCGCAATCCACGATCGACTTGAGGTAAGCGTCCGTCCGCGCAAAGCGGTAGTTGCGCGGATCGTCCAAGCTCAAGTGAAAGAGCGGAAAGATGCACGGCACGTCCACAGCATCCGCGTAGTAGAAGGTACAGTCATGCAGCCGCACGGTCGGGAACGCGGCGCGGCGGTGATACTCGGAGAGGTCCACGATGCCATTAAGACAGAGTGGTCCCATGTTGACGCCGTGTATCCGCCGGTATTCCGAATGAGACGAAAAATCGATGCACATGCTTCTTGCTCCTGTGCTTAGCGGAACAGTATCACGCTCCCGCTCGGCGGCCCTACCTCGTAACAACCCATGTCGACCGTGCCGTTGATCGGATAGATGCGCGCGCAGCCATTCAGATCCTGCGCGCCGTCCATCCAAGACAGGTCGTTGAGACCGCGGTCCACGCAGGGCGACGATCTCCGCAAGCGGAAATCCTCGCCGGCCAGGGCGAGTCCTGCCCCTGTGCCGTTCCGGAGGAACTTGGGATCCGCGGCGGTGTTGCCGTCCACGCCCTCCCCCAAGCCGGGCGAACAGGAATAGGCAACGCCGTTCGTCTGGGCAAGTTGCGGACTCGACGAAGCCTCGTTCAGGGCGACGATGCAGTTCGTCATTTGCGGGCAGAAGCCCCCGTTCTGAAGCCAGTAGTCAAGATAATCCACGTAGCGGCCGCCGCCTTGCGAGGCCTGATTACCAGCCACCGTGCAGTTCTGCAGCACGCCGGCCTTGTTCGCCGCTACGCCGCCGCCGTAGGTGCCCGCCTGATTGCCGGAAATCTCGCAACTCTCCACGTAGCCGCCCTGGAATGTGTAGACTCCCCCACCCATGCCTGTCGCCTGGTTACCCGCAATGCGGCAGCGTACCGCGGCGCTGCCGGCGTGCAGCAGCACTCCGCCGGCACCGCCGGCGACGTTGCCGTTCACCGTGCAGTTGCTCAACACCCCGGGCGACACGAACTCGACACCGCCGCCATTTGCGGCGGCGGTGTTGGACGAAATCACGCAGTTCTGGATCGTCTGAGCCGCGGTGCCGTACGTGTAGATCCCGCCGCCGCCGGCGGAGAACGCCTGGTTGCAGGCCACCGTGGAACTGTTGACGACGCACGCGCTGAACAGACCAATCCCACCGCCTTCCCACGACTCGTTGGATACGACCAGACAATCGGCGATCATGGGCGACCCTTCGCCGGCGCACATCCCGCCGCCGGCGGCGTAGTCGGTGTTAAGGCAGCGATTGTTGACCACCGTGCAGCCGACGGCGACGCCGTAGCCGCTGAGGTATACCCCGCCGCCGCGGTAGCTACACACGTTGCCGATGATCAGGCTATCCACGAGAAGTCCTCCACAGACGACGCCTCCACCCATGTAGCCCGGCGAGGCGCAGGTGTTGCCGACCACAACACAATTCGTCACGGTGGTGCCGGCGTCAATGTAAACGCCTCCGCCGCCATATCCGCTTGTCGTGTAGCCGTTCGTAATTGTCAGACCGTCCAGCACCGCACCGGAACTCATGCTCAACAGGAACACCCGGCACAGGCCTTGTCCGTCCACGACAACCTGTTCCCGCGGGACGAAGCCCCTGACGCGTTTGCCATCGCCCACGACGATCGTCGCGGCAGTCTGATAGAGACCGTTGGAGACCAGTACCTCCTCGCCGACGCCGGCTGCGGCAACCGCGTTC
>JAQULY010000309.1 GCA_028718445.1 Kiritimatiellia bacterium | reverse complement strand
CCCTCAGGAGCCCTTCATGGGGGCGATAGACAACGTCCGGATATACCGTCGCGTGCTGAATGCGGAGGAGGCGCAGGCCCGTTTTGAAGAGCGGAACAACTACACGACCGGTTCGGCCGGCGCCACGGGCGCAAACACCGATCCCTCCCTGGTTCTCTGGCTGGATTTCGACAAACTTGAAAGTGGAACGTTCCACGACCGCTCGCCGCTCAACCTGCTGGCGACCAACCACGCCGGTACGCTGGGCGAGGGAGTGGACGGTTCCGCCCTGTGCCTGTCGAACGGCGCCAACGTCACCGTGAACCTGCCCGAGACGGTTCGCGAATTTAAAGCGCTGACCCTCGAGGCCTGGGTCAGCCCGGACCTTCCGCACCACAGCACCATTCTGGGAGCGCTGCATCCCCAGGCGAAATATAACGGCATGCCGTTTTCCCTGAGATGGAGGATGGACCAGGGGTTCTGGCTGTATATGAACACGCCGGAAGACGAACAACGGTATCTGCCGGCGGCCACTTCCGCCGCCGCCTCCCTGGAATTTCCGTCGCGCTATGTCTGGTCCTTGTCCAACACATTGACATCCGCGGCCGTGGCTCAAGGCGAGTTCAGGCGCGAAGCCGGCAAAGGATATGAACGCCGACGGGCTCTGCCACCGATGACCGCCGGTACGTACCGGGTCGAGGTGGAGGCGTTGGGCGAAGACGGTCGCGTGATGGACCGGTGCGGCACCGAACTGGCCGTGGCCGGAGAGATCGTTCAACCCGCCATGAAACCGGGGCAGCCGCTGCGGCTTAGGAAGGTTGATGAGGCGGACTTGACCCTGGCCGATCCCGGCCACGACTTCTACTCCTTCTCCGGCCTGTCTGAGGTGGTGAAAGGAGAAAAGGGCCGATGGAGGCGGACGCTCGGCGCGAAAGAGACTATTACATATCTGGCCAGCGTCGGGGCGGCGGTCAGTTGGGCCAACGATTGGTTCGGCGTCCGGTTCAAGACGCAGCCCGGCAAACTGTACGTGGTGGAGCTGGAATATCCCGACTTGCCCTTCTTGTCCATGAGCACTTTTCTCATGGAGCCCAAGGACGATCCCGCGGATGGGAAGTGCAAGCCCGTCCTGCGCACTTCGACGGGCGTGTTCGCGGGCACGTTCCTGACGAACAATAACGCCATGACTACCATACGGACCGTGCACTTCGCTTCGGCGCCCTGGGTCGCGGTGTGCGCTGTCAATGCCCACAACACGATGGCGGGAAGGGAAATGGACCCGGCCAGTGTCAGTCGGATTACACTCTATGAACTGGAGGGGGATCTGCCGAAACTGGATGCGCCGGCGAACGGCAATCGTCTTCTGGGCGTACATTGCGAGAGCGGCGGGCTTTCACTCAGCTCGTTCGGGGTTACGGCCTTCCGCGGCGAGTTGGGCGAATGGAACGACCGGCCGAAACCGGGGGCGTATTATCGGGACGCCTACCTGGCCGTGGCCAACCTGATTCGCTATATGCGCTATCGGGGCGACACCGCCCTTTATTACGGCATGTACCGGTACCGGTCGGCCCAATTCCCGTCCCGCACTTTTCCCGGCGGTGGCGAGCACGATCTGCCGATGTTGATGGCGCGGATGTTTGAGCGAAACGGGCTGAAACTGGTGCTGACGGTGATGCCGCATTACACCTTGCCGACGGCCCGGCTGCACGAATACTCGCACTACGACGTGGCGCGCGGCGCGTCGACGGCTTCTCCGGTGAACCGCGACGGCCGGCAGAACCTGATGCACCGGTGCTGTCCCGCCGTCAATCCATTTCATCCCGGAGTCCGTGAGGCCTTCTCCCGGTTGGCGGCCGAGCTCGGCGCACGGTACGGGGCTTTGCCCGGCGTGGCCGGCATGGCCTGGATGACGGGTCAGTCCTGGTGGGAGCCCTGCCTGCCGGTCCTGGCGCCCCAAGACGGCACGGCGGAGCAAACCGAGAAAGCGCTGCTGGGAGCCATGTGCGATGACGAGAGCATGCGGCAGTTCGCGCAATACGCCGGGGTCACGCTGCCCGGCAAAACAGGCGATCCCGAGCGCTTCGGGGAGCGCTACGAGTGGATCATGGCCAACGCCAGGGAAGCGTTCAAGGACTTCCGTTGCTGGGGTATGGCACGCACGCACGAGGCGTTGAAAAATGCGTTTGCCGGCAAGGCGCGCGACAAGGATTACCTCGCGATTGACTACTACCAGGATGTGTTCGTGCGTACGGCCGAATGGGATCCTGTCGAGGCTTGCCGGCTGTTCGGTTCTGGGCCGAAGCACTATCGCGACATTCCCGGCCTGGTACTAGCGCCGTATGTGCCGGAAGCCAACGGCTGCACGCACTGGGAGCATTCCAGCATGAGCTTGGAGGCGATGCCCAAGATCCGGCGCTTCATTGCGGACGACGCGTTGGCCCGGGAGTGGGACACGCGCGGCAAGTCGGCCCGCTACCTGCATCGCCAGTTCTATGAGCACGGCATGAACCTTCGTTCCGAGCCTGACCGAAAGTGGTTCTGGGCTCCCGAGGTGACCCGCCTGGCGACCTGTTCATACCCGCAGCAGGGCGGGCGAGGGTATTTGCTGGACTTCCTGCTGCTTCTGGCCAGGGGCACTCCGGACTACATCAGCTACATGTGGTGCGACAGTACGATCCCGATGGGACACGAGCAATCGCACCAGGAATTCGCCGCCGCTTACCGCGCCCTGCCTTCAGGCTATTACCGCGAAGCGGATCGCCGCGGAAATATTTTCGTGCGTTATCTGGAGGGCGGAGATGCGTTCTATGTAGTCAACACTGACGGCGCGCCCGCGAAAGCCAGGTTGAAAACGGGGCTGTCCGGCACCTTCCGGGACGCCGTCACCGGCAAACGACTCAAGGCGCGCAACGGTCTGGCTTCCTTTGATCTGAAACCGTACCAGTTGCAGACGTTCGTAGCCAGATAGGGTGTGGACTGGGAACAAAACCCGCCGCGGCTTCAATTTGTCCGGAAACGCCGATGATCGACATAGGGGTTGGGAATCGCTCGCGGCGCCCCGTCGAATTCCAGACAGATGACACGCGGCATGCTGCCGGCCGGTCTGCCGGTCAGACCGTGTAGATAGATGCGGTCCCCGTCCTGACGGAACGAAACATTGCGCTCCGCCCCCAGCACATGGACCGCCTTGATGACGTTGCCGATGCCGGCGATAACCTTCTCGGGACCATAATCGTTGCCGAAAAGGCCAAAATAGACCTTGCCCTGGCGGCCTGTGGAAATCTCCAGATCCTGGTAATCCAGCACACAGGGAGACGCGCCAAGAATGGCCTCTCCGTTGACGTCCAGCCAGCGACCAGTGGCACGGATGACTTCGGCTTCGGCCTCATGCACGCGACCGGTCGAGTGCGGGCCGATGTTCAGCAGCAGATTGCCGCCGCGGTGCACGACTGACATGAGCAACCGGGCAATCTCATGCGGCGGTTTGATGTCCTCGTCAAACCGGTTCCATCCCCAGGTGGCGCGGGGGATCGTGTAGCAGGCCTCCCAGAAGCCGGACGTGCCTGGAGGCGCGAACTCCTTCTGCTCGGAGGACGGGACGTCCTCGTTGAGGCTGCATCGGTTGCTGATCAGGATGTCGGGCTGCAACTGCCGAATCATGGCATTCGCCCCGGCGGCATCCCACAGCTCGGGCGGCGGGCAACCATCGTAGAACAGGTAACCGATCCTGCCGTAGTTGGTCATCAGTTCGCGCAACTGCCGATGGCAGACATCCACAAATCGCCGCCAGCCGCTCGGGTCGCCCTTCGGGCCTGCGCGGTAGCCCGGGTCGTTCCAGTTGCCGACCGAGTAGTACAGGCATGGCACCACTCCCTCGTCGCGGCAGGCATCCACAAATTCGCGCACCAGGTCGCGTCCGCAGGCGGAGCGGGCGAGAGTGAAGCTGTCCGCCTGGCTGTCCCACAGACAGAAACCATCGTGATGACGCGTCGTCAGGCAGGCGTACCGCATATGGTTGCCGGCCGCCAGCCGGATCCATGCGCGCGCGCAGTCCGGCGCCGGGCGCAACTGGTCGGCACCCGCGCGGTACGTTGCCAAGTCCATGCGCTCCTTGGCCAGCACCCATTCGTTCCGGCCGTGCATGGAGTAGATTCCGTAGTGAATGAACATCCCATACTTGAGCCCGGTAAACTTGCGCACGGCTTCAGCCGGCGCCTTCCCAACAGATTCCATGCTGCGTCCTTCTCTCTTCACTTTATACTTGTTCTTCGCGTGAATGCATGCTGACAGCCTGCCACAGGCTGCGCCACGAAATCAAGCAGTAGCTTCGAGCCCACCACGGGGTATACACCCATGCGGCGATGCGTTATGCTTGCGCCATGACGATTCCCGAGATTCCCGGCCTGCGGTGTGTCGCGCTGCTGCACGAGAGCGGCAACTACTCCACGTGGAAGGCGGTACAGACTTCCCTCGACCGTTTCGTCAATGTCAGAATCTTCCACCAGTCGGCGGACACGGCGGCGGCGGCCCAGCATTTCCTGGCGATGTCGCGCGTCATCGCCAGTCTGAAGCACACGGGCATCGCCCAGATCCTCGACGTGGTGGCCGACGCGCCCGAACCCTACGTCGTAATGGAACATGTGGAGGGCGCGTCCCTCGCCGAGATGGTGGCCGCCACCGGCCCCATGAGTACGGCCACCGCGCTGCGGCTGACCGCGCAGTTGGTCGAGGCGCTCGACCATGCATGGACGCACGCCCGCCTGGTGCTGCGCAGTCTCAAGCCGCAGAACCTGCGCGTCAACGCCCAGGGACAGCTCAAGATCTACGACTTCAGCCTCGCTGTCCAGATTCACGAGGGCCTCGACCTGCACGCCCTCGATGAAGGCATGGTGGTCGGCACGCTCAACTACCTCGCGCCCGAACAGGTGCAACTCAGTCCCACGATTGACTTCCGCACCGACATGTATGCGCTTGGCGGCACGCTCTATTACATGGTGACAGGCAAGACGCCATTCGACGGCCTGGAGGCGCCTGAGATTTTGCGCCAACAGATTTCAGGCCAGATACCTTACCCGCGCACGCTCAACCCGCGGCTGTCAGCGCAGTTTTGCGCCGTCATCGCGCGCTTGATGATGAAGGATGCCTCCGATCGCTACGCCACCTGGCAAGCCTTGTCGGACGATCTGCGTCTGCTGTCTTCCAGCCGCCACCCGCCGCATCTCTCGCTGCCGGATGGCATCAGCACGGTGGCGCGGCCGGCGGGTGCGAAAGACCGCGGGGCCGCGTCGGCGGCTGGATCCGGACGTGACGGCAGCGGAGGCGCGCATCGGCGAGGTACCAGGCTTGGCGCGCTGTATCTCCTGCTGCTGATCTGGTTTGCCTGGCTGGCGAACTATCGTCTCGACAATCCGTTGGCATTGCCCGGATGGCTGACGCCCGCGGTCGGCGGTCCGCACGCTCCCGCCGCTCCGTCCATCGCACCGAGTCTCTCCGCGCCTGCCGGGGCTGACGCGGCCAACGTTCCCGACGCTGTCGCCGCCGTCACGGAAGAGAAGCCTGGCGGTGCCGTCGCCGCCGCGCCGGCAGACTCTGCCGGAACCAACGCCGTTGTCCCCGACACCGCGCGCGTCAGTGCCGGCGGTCCGTCGGACGAGTTGCTGCGCGCCCTGGGGCAGGCTCTGGCGCGAGGCGATCTGGATGCCGCCAGACAGATCCTCAACGCGCCGAGTGCCGGGGCCGGCACACCCGGCGTCGCGGCCTTGCGGGAAGCGATCGCCGCCATCCCGGACGTGAGGAAGCTGGTTGAGGCCGGTTTGCTCGCCCAGCGCGGCAAGCAAGTCACGATCAGTTACCTCGGACGCGAGCGCACCATCGTGCCGCGCACGATCGTGTCCGGCGAGTTGCACGCCGACTTTATCGCGCCGGACGGCTCTGCCAGACCGGTGTCATTCAAGACTGAACGCCTGGATGCCGCTGAGCGGTTGCGTTGGGTGCCGTCTCCCACCACGCCCGGTGAACACGCTGCCATTTGCATTCTGGCGCTGCAGGCCGGCGACGGCGCCCGGCTGGCGGCGCACCTGGAGGCGGCCGGCGCACTGGCGCCGGTGTTCAGGGCAGTTCGTCCTTGAGGTACGTGCTTTGCGCCGCGAAAACAACAGCTCTCCCGCATCGCCTCACCTGATGCTGGCGACCATAGACGAGAACGAACGGCCGGTCTCGCTGAGGGTGCTGGGGGGATCGGCGGAGGCCGCCGGCATATGCACGTCCCTGCTGGTCATAATCAAGAAACTGGCTAGTTTTGGCTATCCGGCGACGTTCTCGGACGCGGAGGTGGCCAAGGTCGCGGGGCTCCTGCGAGGGGAGCAAGTAACACACCTGGGCTTCTACCTGATGACCGGGACTCTCCGGCCATATGCGCATCTCGTCAAGGCCTTGCGGCAAGCCGGGTTCAAAGGCATCGTCATGGCGGGCGGGGTGCACCCGACGCTTTGTCCGGAAGAGTCGCTGGTGGAAGGGGCCGATTTCGCCGTGCAGGGGCCGGGCGAACTGCCCTTGGCCATGATCATGGAGGACAAGCCGCCTGCTTCCATTCCCGGACTGGTGTGGCGACAGGATGGGCAAATCCGCGTCAACGCCAAGTCGCCGGCGCAGAAAACGGATCTGGACACGTTGCCTTTCCCTTTGTTCCGCTTCGACCGTGACTGGATTCTCGCGGACGGCCAGTTGCGGCGTCTCACCTGGCGTCTGCATCGGCGGCACGCCTCCTGGGACGGCCGGTACTACGACATGGTGACGTCGCGCGGCTGTGTCTACGCCTGTACCTACTGCTGCAACGTCAACGGCGCGCCCGCTCGTCGCGCCAGCGTGGACCGCGTGATCGCGGAGTTGCGCAACTTGCGCGCCAACATGCCGAGTATAG
>JAQULY010000308.1 GCA_028718445.1 Kiritimatiellia bacterium | reverse complement strand
AATTGAACCGCTCTTGTGTAAGTGCTTGCAGGACAGGCGGTTGCGCATACGCGAGGCTTTCGGGGAGCCTGCACCACATTGGTGAATAGGCTGATTGGCGTTGTACGGGAGCGTCTGCCGTCTCGTGCCGTTGGCGCGTATTGTTCCGCAAGCGTAATACGCGTCGTCAACCCCAACGGGGTTGCGTCAACCGAGCCTCTTCGAGACGCCGCCAAGATACGCGTGCATCTCCAGGCGAATATCCTGGTTCCGCAGAAATGGATCGCGGTTCTTGGTGGAGAACACCAGGTGCACGTGAGTAGATAAAAAGGACTGCGGCATGTCTGTACCCCCATTTGACGCAACCCCGTTGGGGTTGCCAACGTTAATCACATCTACCCAGGTTAGCGGCTCCGCCGCAACGCTGGGCTATCGTACGCAACGCCGTTGGCGTTGCCGGCTCCGGGAATGACCAACGTCCCATGCGCCTGCCCAATGTTCAGGAGACCCTTCATCCTATAGGGGGGCGGCAGCCAAAAACAAGAGCAGTTCGGGCACGCGAAGCGCGCCCGAACTTCTCTTTCTTGGCTCACTGACCCATTACGCTCTTGGTGCCGCGCGGGCTTTATGATTGAATGCCATGCGTCCCGAATGGAGGTTCTTGCTTGACCGCTGATAGTCTGCCAGATTGCGAACTGCTCATCTTCGATGGCGCCTGCGGTACATCGCTGCAACGCCTGGAGCTGCCGGCCGCGGCCTGGGACGGACACGATGGCTGTAACGAGTACCTCAATCTCTCGCGGCCCGAGGACATCGTCGCCATGCATCGCGCTTTCGCCGCGGCCGGCGCCAATGTGCTGGAAACCAATACCTTTGGCGCCAACCGCATCGTGCTGGCCGAGTATGGGCTGCAGGCGCGCGTGGCGGAGATCAACCGCGCCGCTGTCGCCCACGCCCGCCGCGCGGCCGGAGAGTACCCGGGCGTGCGCGTCTGCGGCTCGATCGGCCCCGGCGCCAAACTGCCCCTGCTCGAACAGGTCGGCGTCGAGGAGCTCTCCGCCGCCTGCGCCGAACAGGTGACCGCGCTGGTCGAGGCGGGGGTTGACCTGCTGATCTTCGAGACCTGCCAGGATCTGCTCCAGATCAAGACCGCGCTGACAGCCTGCTTCGACACGCTCGCCCGCCTCGCCCGCTCCGTGCCGGTCATGGTGTCGGTGACCATCGAGAGCTCCGGTACGATGCTGACCGGCAGCGACATGAGCGCCATCGTCGCGGCGCTGGAGCCCTATCCGCTCTTCTCGCTCGGGCTGAACTGCGCCAGCGGTCCCCGCGAGATGGCCGAACACGTCCGCTTCCTGACTCGGAACTGGCCGCGCCGTATCTCCGTGATGCCCAACGCCGGCCTGCCGCGCCTCGAAGACGGCCGCACCATCTACCCGCTGTCGCCGGACGACTTCGCCGCGGCCGTGCGGCGCTACGTGATCGAGGACGGCGTCTCGATCGTGGGAGGCTGCTGCGGCACCACCCCCGAACACATCCGAGCCCTCGCCGCCGCTCTCCGCGCGAACGTGCCGGCGCAGACAGTGGCTGCGCAAACGGCGGCCGGGCGCGGCGCCGACGCCACGCCGCCGCCCGCCACCGACCTCACGTTTCCCGCGGTCTCGTCCGTCTACACTGCCTGGCCGCTACATCCAGCGATTCCTCCCTTCCTAATCGGCGAGCGGCTCAACGCCAACGGCTCGAAGGCCTTCCGCGAATGCCTGCTTGCCGGCGATCATGCCCGCGCGCTGCGCATCGCCAGCCAGCAGGAATCCGAAGGAGCCATGGCCCTCGACCTCTGCACGGCCTACGCCGGACGCGACGAGGCGGCCGACATGATGGCGCTCGTCCGCCTCCTGCGCACGAAGGTCAAGATCCCGATCATGGTGGACTCCACCCATCCTGAAGTCATCGAGGCCGCCCTGCGCCTGCATCCCGGCCGGTGCATCGTGAACTCGATCAGTCTCGAAGACGGCGGCGCCACTCTGGACCGCGTCTGTTCGCTGGCGCGGCGCTACGGCGCGGCGGTCGTGGCGCTCGTCATCCACCAGCGCGGCATGGCGATGACGGCCGATGACAAGGTCGCCACCGCCCGCGCCATCTACGAGCGCGCCGTCGGCAAACACGGCCTCCGCCCCGGCGACCTGCTTTTCGACGCCCTGACCTTCACGATCGGTTCGGGCGATGTCTCACTGCGCTCGGCTGCGGTCGAGGCGCTCACGGCCATCCGGCGCATCAAGGCCGAGCTGCCTGGCGTCGGCACCGTGCTGGGTGTCAGCAACGTCAGTTTCGGTCTCGCGCCGGCTTCGCGGCGCGTGCTCAACTCGGTCTTCCTGCACGAGGCCGTGGCGGCGGGGCTCGATGCCGCCATCGTGGATGTCTCCAAGATCGTGCCGTCGCACGCGATCGGCGCGGACGACCGGCAGGTCTGCCTCGATCTGATCTACAACCGTTGCCGCGAGGTCCCGAGTGCCGGATCCGCCGGCAGCGCGGAAGCCGCGACAGCTCCTGTCGCCAATGCTCAGGCCGGCGGCCCGCTGGCCGCCTTTGTCCGCCATTTTGCGGCGCGTGCCGGCGCGGCGCCGGCAAACGCCGGCACGCAGCCGGCCGACGAGCATCGGCCCCTTGAAGCACAGCTCGCGGCCTGTATCGTGCGGGGCGAACGGGAGGGGCTGGAGGATCTGCTCGACATGCTGTTACGCCGCTACAGCGCGGGCGCGATCGTCAACACCATCCTGGTGCCGGCGATGCGTCAGACCGGGCGCCTCTTCGCCGAGGGCGAACTGCTGCTGCCCTTCGTGCTGCAGTCGGCCGAGACCATGCGCGCCGCGGTCCGCCATCTGGAGCGCTTCATGTCCTCAGCCGAGCGGAGGGCCGGACCGGCCGTGCTGCTGGCGACCGTACAGGGCGACGTCCACGACATCGGCAAGAATCTGGCGGGCATTATCCTGGGCAACAACGGCTACACCGTCCACGATCTTGGCATCAAGGTGCCTGCCGAGGCGATCATAGCGCGGGCGCGCGAACTGCGGCCGGCGGCCATCGGCCTCTCGGGATTGCTGGTGAAATCGGCGCTGGTCATGCGCGAGAACCTGGAGCTGTTCCGCGAAGCCGGACTGACGCAACCCGTGTTCCTGGGCGGCGCCGCACTGACGCCTGAGTTCGTGGCCCGCGAGTGCGCGCCGCGCTACGGCGCGCCGGTAGTCTATTGCGCCGACGCTTTTGCCGGTCTGCGGGCCCTGCGCGAACATGAAGCCGGCACGCTGCGATCCACTACCGTTACGCCTGCCGTCGCTGCAACGGTCCGCGGCGCGCGGCGTCCGTCCGGTGGCGAGCCCGATCGCCCGCGCCCCATGCCGCGGCCGCCTTTTCTCGGTCTGCGCCACGAAACCGCCATCGCGCTCGATGACCTGCTGCCGTACGTCAACGAGCAGGCGCTGTTCCGCGGTCGCTGGGGCTACCGGCGCGGCAAACAGAGTGCGGAAGCCCACGAGACTCTGCTGCGCGACCAGGTGCGTCCGCTCTACGAGGCCATTCAGCGCCGCGTGCGCGACGAGGGTCTGTTGCGCTCCGGCGTGGCCTACGGATATTTCCGCGCTTGCGCCGACGGCGATGACTTGATCGTGGAGCACGAGGGTTGCGCCCATCGTTTCCGTTTTCCGCGTCAATCCTTTCCGCCACACATGTGCATCGCCGACTACTTCCGGACCGAAGAAGAGGGGGGCGACACGGCGGGTTTCTTTGTGGCGACCGTCGGCGCGGAATTTGACAGAGCCATTCGCGCGCTGCACGACGCGAACAAGTATCGCGACTATCTGCAGTTGCACGGCTTCAGCGTGGAGCTGACGGAGGCCCTGGCGGAATTCTGGCACGCGCGCATGCGGCGCGAGCTCGGACTTGATGCAGCCTCCGCTGGCGGCACGCGCTACGCCTTCGGCTACCCGGCATGTCCGGGTCTCGATTCGCACCGGCCGCTTTTTGCGCTGCTCCGGCCGGAGGCGCTCGGCGTCGGGCTGACGGAGTCCATGCAGATGACGCCCGAACAGAGCACCTCGGCCATTGTCGTCTTCCACCCGCAAGCCGGCTACTTCGCAGTCTGAACAAAACCTGAACCCTGAACCCCGACCCCTGATCCCCATGAGCTCCTACTCCGACAGACTATCCCAACGCCCGCTGGTGCTGGACGGCGCCATGGGCACGGTCATCTACCAGCAAGGCGTCTTCGTCAATGCCTGCTACGACGAACTGTGTCTTTCTAATCCCGGACTGGTCGCCGGTATTCATCGTCAGTATGCCGAGGCGGGCGCCGACCTGCTGTTGACCAACACTTTCGGCGCCAACCGCGTGAAACTGCGCGGCTACGGACTGGGCGAGCGCGTGGCCGAGATAAACCGCGCCGCCGTCGCGCTGGCGCGCGGGGTTGGCGGCGACGGGCTGCTGGTCGCCGGCGACGTGGGGCCCTGCACCGGTTTTGCCGGCGTGCTAACGGATGCCGCGGCCGGCGAGGTCGAGGCGGCCTTCGCCGAGCAGATGGCGGCGCTGGCGGCCGCCGGCGCGGACCTGCTGTTCATCGAGACCTTCGCGGACCCGCGCGAACTGGCGCTTGCAGCGCGAGTGGCGCGCGCCACGGGACTGCCGGTGCATGCCTCTTTCACCGTGAACGAGCGCGGCGAGACGGCGGTGGGAGTGACGGCCGCGACGATGGTGGCGGCGCTGCAGGCCGACGCCAACGTTGACACGATCGGCCTCAACTGCGCCATCGGGCCGGCGGGTCTCTTCGAGATCGTCGAGAAGATTCTGCCGCTCGCCTCCAAGCCGCTGCTGGTCAAGCCGAACGCGGGCTTTCCGCGTCAGGTTGGCGGGCGCATGCTTTACATGACCAGTCCCGAGTATTTCACCGAATACGCCAAGCGTTTCATACAGCTCGGCGTGCGCGGCTTTGGCGGTTGTTGCGGCACCACGCCCGAGCACATCCGCCAGGCGGCGCGGAGTATCAGGGGGCTGAGCGGCGTCAAACGGCACGCCGCCATCCATGTGTTGAGCGCGGCCGAAGCGCGCGCGGTCGAGCCGGTGCCGACCGCCCGCAAGTCGCGCTTCGCCGCCAAGCTGGCGCGCGGCGAACGCGTCACCAGCGTCGAGATTCTGCCCCCCAAGTCGCCCGCTCTGACGGCGGTGCTCGAGAAGGTGCGGGCGTGTCACTTTGCCGGCGTGGACGCCATCAACATTCCCGACGGTCCCCGCGCCTCGGCGCGCGTCTCACCCCTGGTCATGGCGATGCTGATCAAGCGCCATGTTGGCATCGAGCCGGTGCCACACTACTGTTGCCGCGACCGCAACCTGCTCGGCATGCAGTCTGACATCCTCGGCGCCGCCGCCGCCGGCATCGAGAACCTGCTGGTCATTACGGGCGACCCTCCCAAGACCTGCGAGGGGCCAGATGTGACCGGCGTTTTCGACATTGACTCCATCGGCCTGACGCGCCTGATCCACAACCTCAATCATGGTCTCGACTTTGGCGGCAACCGCATTGACCCACCCACGGCCATCCTGATCGGCGTGGGGGCCAATCCCTGCGCGCTCGATCCGGAACGGGAGATCGAGCGTTACAGGCGCAAGATCGAGGCGGGCGCGGAATACGCCATCACCCAGCCGGTGTTCGATGCCGACGCCCTGCTGCGCTTCCTTGAGAAGGCCGACGGGGCGTCGCGCCACATTCCGATTCTGGCGGGCATCTGGCCGCTGGCCAGTCTCAAGAATGCCGAGTTCATGCGCAACGAAGTGCCCGGCGTGGTCATACCCGACGCGGTCATGGCGCGGCTCGAACGCTGTCGTACGCGCGACGAAGCGCGCGACGCCGGCATCGAGCTGGCGCGCGAGATGATCGCGCGCGTCAAGGATAGCGTCGCCGGCTTCCAGGTCTCAGCCCCGCTGGGCAATGTCGAGACCGCGCTGAGGGTGCTGGAGTAAGCGGCCGGGGAAGCGCCGTTTCTTGGTACACTCCGTCTTACCTGGCGTTCATGACTCGGCTTTTCGATGCCCCTTCGGTTTGGCTTAGGCCTTCTCGCGGGCACCTGATAGACGCCGTCAGCGCGGCTGTGTCGGCGCTGGTCTACAGACTGAAGATGCCGAAAAGACGTTTGAAGAAACCGACGGCTTTCGCGGAACCGGATGTGTCAGTCGTTCTATTAATGGGCTTGTCAGCTCTCTCCGGAGAAAGCTCGCCAAGATCCTTAATCTTCATGCTCTTGCCAGTTACTGTTACAGACCGTTTTCGGTAGATGCCCAGGAGGTTCATCTTCTCCCATTCAGATGAGATTGCATAGAATGCGTCGCCACCTTTGCTTTGAGCTGCTCTGTAACAGGCGAGCGTCTCAAGTGAGTCCCTGGATTGTTTCCCAACTATAGGCAGTGACACATCGGGTCTGTCACCGGAAATGGTGAAGAAGAGGAACTTCTCCACTGACGCCGTGCCCTTTGCGTCGCCCAGTGTTTCCATCCCGAACTCGATTGGCCGGGCAACCACCATCATGGGTTGTGATGCGAGTGCACCATTACGAGTTAGGTTATTCTCCTTCATCAGACTGGAACAGCCAGTCAGTAGTACAAACGGTGCCAACATTATCCATCCAGTTTTCATTGCCATATCCCTTGGTAGATGAGTTTTTTCTGTCGAAGATAAATTACCAGCACTCGCACAACTATTCTCGTATCATTTTGCCTGCTGCCTCCTTTCTGACGTCGGCCGGCCCGGTACAGCGGATTACGTTTGACGCGCTTGCACGGCGATGCAACCCGATGGACGCAGCCGGACAAGTCATCTTCCGCGACGAGCAAGCGTTGCGGGAACAGCGCCAATACGAATTGCTGCCACGGATCAATTCCCGTTGCGAGT
>JAQULY010000307.1 GCA_028718445.1 Kiritimatiellia bacterium | reverse complement strand
CTTCAGATGCGGATGCGGGTAGGCCAGCACGTGGCTGTTGCCGTCACAGTGCTGCAACCCTTCGCCGGCCAGCGTCGTGCGTCCCGACGTGCCGCCGACGATGAAGCCGCGGGCGCGGATGTCGCCCGCGGCCCAGACGAGATCGCCCACGCGCTGCAGGCCGAACATGGAGTAGCACAGGAAGATCGGAATCGTGTTGATGGCATGCGTGGAATAGGAACTGCCGGCGGCGATGAACGAGGCCAGCGAACCCGCCTCCGTGATGCCTTCCTCCAGGATCTGTCCGTTCCGGGTTTCGCGGTAATAGAGCAGGTTATCCTTGTCCACCGGCTCGTAAAGCTGTCCGACGTGCGAATAGATGCCCACCTGCCGGAACAGCGCGTCCATGCCGAACGTGCGCGCCTCGTCGGGCACGATCGGCACGATCAGTCTGCCAATGGTCTGGTCCTTGAGCAGCTTGGCCAGCATGCGCACAAAGGCCATCGTGGTGGCGACTTCGCGCCCGCCGCTGCCCCCGTGGAATTCTTCGAACAGCGTCTCTTCCGGCATCTCCAGCGGCTCGCAGCGGCGGCGCCGCGCCGGCAGGAAGCCGCCCAGGGCCTGCCTGCGCGCATGCAGGTACTGCATCTCCGGCGTGTCCGCGGCGGGCTTGTAGAAGGGCACGTCCGCAATTAGCTCGTCCGACACCGGCACACCGAAGCGCGAGCGGAATTCCCGCAGTTCCCGCTCGTTGAGTTTCTTCTGCTGATGCGTGATGTTGCGCCCTTCGCCCGCCTCGCCCAGGCCGTATCCCTTGATGGTCCGGGCCAGGATGACCGTGGGTTCTCCGCTGTGTTCCACCGCGGCCTTGTACGCCGCGTACACCTTCTCCGGATCGTGACCGCCCAGGCGCAGTCTGGCCAGTTCGTCATCGGACATGTGCGCAACCATCTTCAACAGCCGCGGATCGCGGCCGAAGAGATGCTCGCGCACATAGGCGCCGCCCTTCACGGTCAGATTCTGGTGCTCGCCGTCCACGATTTGCCCCAACGTGCTGACCAGCACGCCGTCCCGATCCTTGGCCAGCAGTGGATCCATCTCGGATCCCCAGATGACCTTGATCACGTTCCAGCCGGCGCCGCGGAAAACGGTCTCCAGTTCCTGAACAATATTGCCGTTGCCGCGGACCGGACCATCCAGACGCTGCAGGTTGCAGTTGACGACAAAGATCAGGTTGTCGAGCTTTTCCCTGCCGGCCAGGCTGATGGCGCCCAGCGACTCGGGTTCGTCGGTCTCACCATCGCCCACAAAGCACCACACGCGGTGCGCCGAGGTATCGTGCAAACCGCGGTCGGTCAGGTAACGCTCGAAACGCGCATGGTAAATGGCCTGAATCGGACCCAGCCCCATGGAGACCGTCGGGAACTGCCAGAAGTCCGGCATCAGCCAGGGGTGCGGGTACGAGGGCAAACCCCCGCCCGCGTGGCATTCATGGCGGAAATTCTTCAGCGTTTCGATCGATATGCGCCCCTCCAGGAACGCCCGCGCATAGTTCCCGGGCGATGCATGCCCCTGGAAGTAGACGTGGTCGCCATCGCTTTCGCCGCCGGCCGCGTGGAAGAAGTGGTTGAACCCGACTTCGTAAAGGGTCGCCACCGAGGCGTAAGTCGAAATGTGGCCGCCAATGCCCGCCTCCGCGCGGTTGGCGCGCACGACCATCGCCATGGCGTTCCAGCGGATGATGCTCTTGATGCGGTGCTCGAGGACACGGTCACCAGGATAGGGTGGTTGCCTGTCGGCGGGAATGGTGTTGACGTAGGGCGTGTGCAGCCGCTGCGGCAACACGATGCCCGCCGCCCGCGCGCGCTCGTGCAGGGCGTCAAGCAGGCCGCGCACACGCCGGGGTTCGCCCTGCGCGATGACGTAGTCCAGAGACTCCAGCCACTCGCGGCGCTCAACTTGTTCCACGTCCGTCTCGAAGCGAGTGTCTGGCGATGGTTTGTCTGCTGGTGTCATGTTGGGTTCCACAAATGGTCAACGAGATAAGTGCAGACACCATCATTCTGGCCGCTCCGCAACCTCGTTGACCAGCCGGAGCCGTCCTGATTTGCCGGGTGGAAATCCCTTAGAAGCGCCAGCAGAACCTCGCGCGACGTCGGCGCGCGGGCTGTTTGTGTGCGCGGGCGCGTCAGGACATTCGCACCTCTAAATGCGGCGCACACGTATGGTGCTGCCGGCGCGTTATGCGTCATCTTTATCGGCAGCGAGACAAATGCGCCAAACCTGCTCGGAGTTAAACGCCATGACCGACCTGCGTACCACATACATGGGCATCCCGCTCAGCAACCCCATCATCGCGGGCGCCTCGGCGCTGACGGCCAACCTGGCAACCATCCGGGCGCTCGAGGCGGGCGGCGCGGCGGCCATCGTGACCAAGTCGCTTTTTGAGGAGCAGATCCAGCTTGAGCACTTCAAGTTCGACGAGGACCTCGAGAGGGGCAACTACCGGTACGCCGAAATGATCACCGTGATGCCTAAGCTGGAGTTCGCCGGTCCCGCGCAGCACCTGCGATGGGTACGTGAGGCGAAGCGCGCGGTCAGCATCCCCGTCATCGCGAGCCTGAATGCCGTGAATCCGGATACGTGGATCGAATATGCCCGCAAGCTGGAGGCAACGGGCGTGGACGCCCTGGAGTGCAACTTCTTCGCGTCCCCGAAGGAGCCCGACAAACCCGCCGCCCGTATCGAGGACGAGCAGGTTGAGACGGTGGCGCGCCTGAAGGCGGCCCTGCGGATACCTTTCAGCGTTAAACTGAGCTTCTGCTACACGAATCCACTGAGCGTGATCCGCCGCATGGATGCGGCCGGCGCCGCCGCCGTGGTTATCTTCAACCGCCTGATGGAGCCGGATATTGACACGCGCGAACAGAAGAATATCAGCCCCTTCAACATCAGCTACACGACGGATTACCGCCTGCCGCTTCGCTACGCCGGACTGCTGGAGGGCGGCATCCGGGCGGACGTGTGCTGCAGCACGGGCATCTTCGACGGGGATACGGTGGTCAAGGCCATCCTCGCCGGCGCGCAGGTGGTCCAGACGGTCAGCGCGCTGTTCCGCGAGGGTTTCGGGCACATTCGCGCGATGACGCGCGAACTGGAACGATGGATGTCGGCCCACGGGTACACGACGCTGGCGGATTTCCGCGGCAAGCTCAGCCGCCGGCACGTCAGCGATCCGTGGGCCTATACCCGCGCGCAATACGCGCGTCTGTTGATGGACCCCGATCTGCTCGCGAGAAACGCGGAGGAATCAAGATGACACCAGCATGCATGCGCTGCTTCCTTGTAGATCATCCCTGTGGCCTGCACGCCCGCCCGGCTGCCCTGTTTGCCAGAACCGCCCAGCAATATGGCGCCGCCATTTTTGTCGGCAAGAATGGCGAACATATGGTCAATGGCAAGAGCGTCCTGGCGTTGCTGATGTTGGCGGCCGAATGCGGGGACGAACTCGTGGTCACCGCCGACGGCGAAGATGCCCGCGAGGCCATCGCGGCGATCCAGGGCCTGTTCGCGGACATGTTACGTCCGCGTGACCTGACGGTCGATACCACGGCTGCCGTCGCGGTCGCGGAGGCGACAGCCGCCTGTCCAGATATGACGACACTCACGTTCGCGTGCAGCGCGGAAGACAGAGTCCTGTGGCCGTAGCGCCCGGCGCCGTCACCGCTGTTCCACCGCCAGCGCGCGGCGCAGCCCGTCAGGGGCCGTGACGGGCGGGCGGCAGGCTTGGCCCGCGCAGACGTAGGCGGCGGGATGCCCGTCAACGGCGTGCAGCGTGCGCGCAAAGGCGAAGACGGGGCCTTGCGTGCCGAGGACCGTTTTGAAGGGGCGATATACCGCGTGCGCGGCACGAAGCAGTTCGAGCCCTTCGGGCGACTCGGTATATCCGGCGATCACGACTGTCGGATGTGGCGTCAGACGCGCGGCGGCGGCCAGGAGCAGGCACGGCAAAGTCGCCGGTATGCTGCGCAGCCGTCCGGCATACAGGGCTAACGTCCGCTCGGCGGCCGTCGCCAGATCGCTGCGCCCCGTGATCTCCGCCAGTCGCAGCAACGACACCACTGCGACCGAGTTACCCGAGGGCTCGGCGCCGTCATACTCCTCCTTGGAACGCAGAATCAGATCGGAGCACTCGCCGGCCCGCTGCCAGAAACCGCCCTGCGCGCGATCGTAGAAGCGTTCCATCATGGCGTCCGCCAGCTCCAGCGCGAAGACCAGCGCGTCAACATCCAGGGAGGCCTCGTAGAAATCCAGGACGCCCGACAACAGGAACGAGTAGCCGCTGAGCAACTGCACCTCATCGCGCTCGCCGTCGCGCCAACGGTGGGATAGCGTTCCCCGTGCGGTGTCCCACAGTCGCTCGCGCAAGCAGTCGAGATTGCGGCCGGCGGCATCCAGGTAGGCCCTTTCGCCCAGCACCACGCCCGCTTGCGCGAACGCGCCCAGCATCAGTCCGTTCCAGGAGGCCAGGATCTTGTCGTCGCGGCGCGGCCGCACGCGATGGCCACGCGCCACCAGCAGTTTGGCCTTGGCGGCGCTCAGCAGCGTATCCTCGCCCGGCCGCAGTTCCGGCTGGCAGACGCTCAGGACGTTCAGTCCGGTCAGCGTGTCCCGGCCATCGCGATCCTTGAAGTTGCCGCCGTGCGTGACACCGTAGTAGCGCAGCGCAAGGGCCAGCTCGTCCGGCGTCAGCAGCGCCTTGAACTCGTCAAGCGTCCAGCCGTAGAACTTGCCCTCCTTGCCCTCGCTGTCGGCATCCTCGGCGGCATAGAAGCCGCCCTCGGGATCGGTCATGTCGCGCAGCACGTAATCGAGCGTGTCGCGCGCCGTGTCGGCGTAGCGTGTGGCGCCGCTGACCTGATACGCCTGGAGATACAGGCGGACCAGCAGGGCATTGTCGTACAGCATCTTCTCGAAATGCGGCACCAGCCATTGCGCATCGGTCGCATAGCGCGCAAAGCCCCCGCCGAGCTGATCGTGGATGCCGCCGGCCGCCATCCGGTCGCAGGTGTGCAACACCATGCGCACGGCATCCTGGACGCCGTGCGCCAGGCCGTAGTTCAGCAGGAATATCTGCTGGGACGGATGCGGGAACTTGGGCGCGCCGCCGAACCCGCCGTTCACGGGATCGTACCCGGCCTGCAACTGACCGGCCGCCGCCCGCAACACATCGGGGGTGAGCGTATTGTGGTTGGCCGGCTCGGTTGCCACCTCGGACGCCTGCAGCTGCCGCACGGCGTCGTCGGCGGACGACAGCAGTTCGTCCCGCCGCCCGGCCCACAGTTTCTGGATCCGTGTCAGCACCTTCATGAGGCTGGGTTTGTCGAAGCGTGGCGCCGGAGGAAAGTAGGTGCCGCCGAAGAACGGTTTCAGGTCAGGCGTCAGGAAGACGCTCAGCGGCCAGCCTCCCTGTCCGGTCGTGGCCTGCACAAACGCCATGTATATGCGGTCCACGTCCGGCCGCTCTTCGCGATCCACCTTGATGCTGACGAAGTGTTCGTTGAGGAAGAGGGCGATGGCCTCGTCCTCGAAGGATTCGCGTTCCATCACATGGCACCAGTGGCACGTGGAGTAGCCTATGCTCAGGAAGATCGGTTTCTGTTCCGTCCGCGCCTTCGAGAAGGCTTCCTCTCCCCAGGGGTACCAGTCCACCGGGTTGTGTTGATGCTGCAGCAGATAGGGAGATTTCTGTCGCGCCAGACGATTGGTCCGGCGCGGCGTGCGCGAGGCATCTGTCATCTTTCCGTCCTCCTCAGGCGGATACGTATCCGGCTGCGCGCTTCAGTCATAGTAGGCCCTTGACATGTATTGCAGGAGCATGCGCTGGGCGCTGAAAAACGACCCGTTCAGCGCGATCGCGTGACGCATGACCTCCACGAAACGCGTGCGATGGTCATAGAAGCATGGAATTACAGCGTCCCCGAGTTTGTCGTATAGCGACGACGCATCGTGCGGCGTACGGTCGCCCGCGGCCGGCGTGCCGGAGTCGATGGCCCAACCGGTGACGCCTTCGATGCAGCCCTCGATCCACCAGCCGTCGAGAATGCTGAGACTGGGAACGCCGTTGATAGCCGCCTTCATGCCGCTGGTGCCCGAGGCCTCCATGGGCGGGTACGGCGTGTTGAGCCAGACATCCGCGCCGGCGGTCATCAGCCTGCCCAGTTCCCAGTCATAGTTGACCAGATACGCCACCCGTATGTGTCCGTGAAGCGCGTCGCGCGCCTCGAAGATGCGCTGAATCAGCGCCTTGCCTTCCTGGTCCTGCGGGTGCGCCTTGCCGGCATACACGATCTGCAGCCCACCGCACTCGGCCGCCAGGGCTTTGAGGCGGCCCAAGTCATGAAACAGCAGGTCGGCCCGCTTGTAAGCGGCGGCGCGGCGCGCGAACCCGAGTGTCAGTGTGTCGGCCGTCATCCCGGCGCCGGTTTCGCGATTTACGCGTTCCAGCAACTGGGCCTTCGCCGCGGCGTGCGCTTCCCACACCTCGCCCGGCGGGATGCCGAGCGCGTAGCGCAACATGAAGGCGTCCTCGCGCCAGCCCGGGATGTGCCGATCGAACAACTCCCGGAAAGACGGCGCGGTCCAGGTCGGCACGTGCACGCCGTTGGTGATCGCCTCGATGCGGTAACGGGCGAACATGTGCTGTGATACCTCGGCGTGTTTCTTGGCCACTCCGTTGACGTAGTGGCTGAGGCGCAGCGCCAGGTAGGTCATGTTAAGCATGCCTTCGTAGTCGAACGGGCCGTGCAGGTCGAACATGTCCTTGCGGCCGAGTGCGCGCGCGACCATCTCCAGCGGAAACTTGTCGTGTCCGGCGGGCACGGGCGTATGGGTCGTGAACACGCACATCTCGTGCACCACCTCGACATCCTCCT
>JAQULY010000306.1 GCA_028718445.1 Kiritimatiellia bacterium | reverse complement strand
TACAACCACACGCCCGCCCAGGAGATCGAGGATTGGCTGGAGATCTACGACCGCCTGGGGGACAAGCCCCTGTGGGGTATCGAGTTCTACGCCGCGCAGCTTCCGCAGGATTACCAGAAGGGTGTGCAGAAAGGCGTTAATCAACGCCGGACATACATAACGGAATATCTCGCACGGTTAAATGGGGACTCGGCGTACCAGGCAGAAACTGACGACTACCTGCGTTTCTCGTCGCTGCTCGTGCCGTTGCAGCACAGCGTTTGGCAATACGATGCGTCCATGCTCTCGTCCGCGGTGGCCGACTCGATTACGGCCGTTCATCGGCGGGGCGCCCGGATGTGGCGCTACTACGGGGCCGGTATCGTGCCCTATGTTCACGATGCGAAGGACATCCACGCGATGGGACCGGCCAACTTCCTGAAGAAACATGGCATTGTGTCGGAGCAAACCCTTAAGGGGACGGAGATGATTTGGAACGACGCTCTGCGCATGACGGCGTCGGATCTTGCCTGGATCGCCGGACCACCGGACGAGTTCACGGGCAAGGAGCATGTCTACCGCGCCGGGGAGACCGTGAGGAAGTCCGTTGGGTTGATCCGCGACCGCACCGGCGCCGACGACTGGAGCCTGGCGTGGCGGGTGGTGACGAAGGGCGCCACGGTGGCGCAAGGGGTGGTCGAGCGCAACCTCGGGCCGTTTGCGCACGAGAACGCCCCCTTCTCGTTCCAGACCCCCGAGGTTGCGGCCAGGACGGAAGCCAGCCTTGAGTTGGCCGTCACCAACAAGAAGACCCACGCCCTGGTGGCCACCGACACAATGGCCCTGACCTTTCTCCCCAAAAGCGCTGGGTTGGCGAGGGAAACATGGACGGTGCCGGTGATTGACCCGAAGGGCGATACGGCCTTCGAGTTGAAGCGATTGGGGGTCGCGGTGAAGCCCTATGCGAAGGGCGACAAGCTGCTGGTCATCGGGCGGGAGGCCTTGCAGGACTCCGGTGCCGCCTTCCCCTTCGACGCCGAGGATATCTGGAATGGGCTGCGCGTCCTGGTCTTCGAGCAGCATTGCGCCGAGTTGGGCGGCGTCGGCTTCCGACACGAGGATCGGACGCCGCGCCAGGCGTTCGTCCGTATGCCATCTAGTCCAGTGTTCCAAGGGTTGGATAACGCCCTCCTGCGAGACTGGCGCGGCGCGGGGACGCTAGTCCACGACTGGGAGTACGACCGCACCTCGCCTACCCGGCGCATGCCGGCCGGCACCAAGCGGGCCAGCGTGGCAACGAGCGTGATCCTCACGCCGCATTTCGGTCCCTTCGTGAGCCTTGCCGACTGCGAGTTCGACCTCGCCTATGCTCCGTTGCTGTCGTGGCGACATGGAAAGGGCGAAATCGTCTTCTGCCAGTTCGACGTAACCCGGCGAAGTAAAGAAGATCCCGCCGCCGCGTTGCTGATGGCGAATCTGCTGGCCTGCCTGAGGAATCCTACCCCTGCCGCCGCGCAGGCAAAGACCGCATTGGGGCTAGACGGCAAGGCAGTCGCCATCCTGCTCGCGCAGGGCTTTGCCGCGGAGCCCCTCGAAGAAAGGCAGCCCGATCCGAACCGGCACATTCTGGTCGTCTCGGGGGCGGCCCGCAATGCCCTGGAGCAACGTAAGCAAACGGTGGTGGAGTTCCTCGGTCGTGGTGGGGATGTCCTGGCACTGTTTGCTGCACCGGACTTGCTGGGCCACCCTCTGTTCGGCGGGGTCAAGACCGCGACGCGAACGATGACCCGCGCGGGGACAACGGTTCCTGCGCACGAGCTGCTGGCGGGTGTTGGTCCCCAGAACATCCATTGGCGCGACCCTCTGTCCTTCACGGAAATCTCCTCGGCTAACCAGGGCTTCACCTCGTTGCTTTCCGGACTGCTGGGCGTGACGCGCAAGGGCAAGGGCCGCCTGATCATCCTCCAGACCGACCCCGAAGCCGTGCGCAACCTCGCCTCGGTCCAGGAGCCGTCCGTTGACAAGGACAAGGGGGAGGTTCCCATCACCAGGGACTGGCGCGAACGGCATCGGGTGTTCAGTCTCTTTCAACTCCGCCGGCTGAACAGTCTGGTGTTGGGCAACCTGGGTCTGGCCAGTTCCCCCCGGTTGGTGGAGCGGCTGCTCGCGGCTCGCCCGTCTCCCGAGGCTCCCTTGGGCGACGTCAACAACTGGGTGTTCCTCGGACTGATCCCGACGGCGTCGCTGGAGGACCCGATCGGACGAAGTTTCGACGGCTACCTCGCCGCCAACGACCTAACCCAGTCTTTTGAGGAAAACGGGCGGCGGATCGAGTTCACCGTCCCCGTCGACTCCCAGAGCGGCCTGGGCATCGGGGGACATGTCGACGTGGCGAGCCGCTACGGCATCCATCTCCAGGACACCGTCGTCGCATTCACACAGATCTGGAGCACACGGGCGCGCAAAGCGAAGATCGGTTTTGGCGCCGACTGGTGGGCCATCGTCCAGGTCAACGGCAAGGAGGTCTTCCGCACGATCAGCGTTCCGGAAAAGCGGATCGATACGTTCGGCCTCGGCATGGCCAACCGTTTCGAGGCGGACCTGAAACCCGGCTGGAACCGGGTGGCCGTCGTCCTGGCCTCCGGACTGAACGGGTTCTCCTTCGATTTCCGGATGTCGGACCCGGGGGACTTGCGTTCCGTCCAGAGTCTCACCGCGCCCGACGCCCAACCGGCGGACATCCCGCCGGTCGGCAAGCTGGTCGACGAGAGCAAGGAATTGCCCAGAGGGGTGTTTTCGCTGTATTCGCCGGAGACTGAGATCGCCGACGACCCTTATCTCTACATCCAATGGTGACCAAAGCCCGAAGGAAGACCAAATACGTGAAGAGAGTATCCATTCCGGCGATAAATCTGCCTCAATTCGAAGGTGAGAGGTATGTGGCTGTAGTTCCCGACACGCTGGACCTGGCTGAGCGTGCCAGACTGGGGATAAATCATTTCACCTCCATCATCTGCCGGGAAGAAGACTACGAGATGTATTGGAGCGGCGTGAAGTCCGTGGTCGGCTCGCACATCGGGTTGCCCGACGCGCACTCGTTCTGGGGCCCTCCGCTGATGATGTGCCAGCCCAAGTGCATGGAAGCCATGGCCATGGAGCGGCTCATGAGCGGTAGCGAGCAAGGCCTGGATGTGGAGGCCAGGATGATCGAGATGATGCTCTCGCACGTGGGAGAGGAGGGAATTTACTGGGTTCCTTCCACACCCGGACGCAAGCCCTGGCTGGGGCCGGAGGAAATGCGGCCCTTTGCCAATGTGCATGGGCAGGGACGTATGATCGGCGCCATGGCAACCTGGTACCAGTACACGGGTAACCCCCGCTGGAAGGACTGCGTGGACCGAATGGTGGACGGGCTGGATCGTCTCATGGTGGTGCACAAAGACGATTATGCCTATTTCCCCATCGAGGGCTGGATGCCCGAAGAATATTTCTCCTCCTGCTACGTCAAAGGACGCGGCTGGAAGGGCGTCAGCGAACCGATGAACGAGAAGGCAGGCGAGGAGGGTTCGTTGTTCAACCATCAAGGGCACGTGGGCGGTGTGTTGGCGAATTGGTATATGCTGACGGGCAACGAGCAGGCCCTGCGCCTGTCCGGAGAACTGATCCGGTTCGTGACCAAGGCCAAGTTCTGGGCGGATTCCCCGACCGGAGACTATCCGGGCGTGATCGGCGCGGAGCACGCGCATTGGCAGGGACATTTCCATGGGCATATCAATACGCTGCGAGCCATCTTCGAGTATGCCCTTGCCACAAACAATCCGCGCCTGAAGGCCTTCGTACGAGACGGGTATGAGTGGGCGCGGCAACACGCTTTCGCGCGGATCGGGTGCGTGGGAGACGGACAGGGTTGCGGCTGCGCGCGCCTCATCGGCCTTGCCATGAAACTGAGCGATGACGGCGTGGGCGACTATTGGGAGGACGTGGATTTGTACATCCGCAACCACGGAATCGAATATCAGTTTACCCATGAGGACTTGCCCTTTCTACGGAAACTGACCAATGCCTCGTCGGCTCCGGATCCGTCACGCATCAACAAGGCGTTGGAGGCAATGATAGGCGGATTCTCCATGATCGCGGGCAAGCACCAATTCGCTCTGTGCTGCTCGCCGTGGGGAAACATGGGGCTCTTTTTTGCCTGGGATGGGACCTTGCGCCATTCCAACGGCGTGGTCCGCGTGAACTTACTGCTGAATCGGGCTTCGCCTTGGATGGACGTGGATAGCTACCTCCCCTACGAAGGCAAAGTCGTGCTCAAGAACAAGACCGCGCGGGAAGCAATCGTCCGAATTCCATTGTATGTGGACCTGAAGACCGTGACGTGCGGCATTGGCGAGCAGAAAGCGCGCATGGAGTGGCTCGGACGCTACCTGCGGATTGTGGACCTCAAGCCTGGTGACACGGTAACCATTGAGTTCCCGATCGAGGAGCGAACGGAATTCCATGCCGTATCGAGCTCCGTTCATAAGTTGGACCCCCACTACCCACAGGATGTCACCTACACCTGCAAATTCAAGGGCAACACGCTCATCGAGATTTCGCCAGACTTCCTGCCGACTTCTCCATTCTACCGAGAACGTCCCGCGCAATATCGAGCCGCCAAAGCGCCCGTGAAGAAGGTCGAGCGGTTCGTGACCCCGGCCGTCCTGAAGTGGTAGGGAGCCCTGACTTCTGTCAGCACCCGAAGGTTTGTCGGAGAAATGTGGACTCGTAAAGGAACAATAAATGACCAGACCAGTTTGGACTGCATGCCTCGGTATGCTGGCGTCAATGACCGTCGCGGCGTTGGGGAAAGGAACAGCGCCGGAATACTTTCCGCTGACGGACGGCTCGCGCGAAGCGGTGGTTGTCGGCGATGCGTCGGCCGGAGATCTGATCGGCTACATCGAGCGGAGCACCGGCCGGAAACTGCGGCTGATCGCGGAGAAGGATTACGATCCGGGCGCCATGCCCTATGCCGTCTTCACGGGCGACAGCGCCAAGGCGCGCGACCTGTTCGGCGAGCGGCTCGCCGAAATGGGCATTGACGACTACATCGTTCATGTCGCTACCAACCTCGTGGTCCTGGCCGGCGCCACGGCGGAAACTCGACAATGGGCGCAATACGACTTCTTGCGCGAGTACCTAGGTGTGGATTCGTATTTTCCGCATCGGCTCGGACTGGTGATTCCCAAACACGACAAGGTGCTGGTTCCGACGGGAACTCGCTTTGAGCGGCCCGTCTTCAAAAACCGTGCGCTCTGGTCGTTCAATGCGGAAGGAAAGGGAGAGCTTGGGTGGTCACAAGGGGTCATTCCATGGCGAACTCCTCTTCAGCAGCGCGGACCGGTTGCATCGCACACTATTCAGGACATGATCGCGGTCAAGGAATTCGGGCAGTCGCATCCGGAATATTTCCCGACGATTGACGGCAAACGGAAGATCACCGACAGCGGCAGCGGCCCCGGCCCGTGCACCTCCAATCCCGAGGTCATCAAAATCGTGGCCGAAAAGGTGAAAGCCTATTTCGACGCGCATCCCAAGGAGCGCTATTTCAGTCTGGGCATGACGGATGGAGGCTTTTGCCAATGCAACGCCTGCAAGGCGCTGGATGGTCCGGTTTTGAAAATCCCAGGCTGCGCGCGTGGCGAACCCGTCTGCCGCCGCTGGTTTGTGTTCCTCAATCAAGTGGCCGCTGAAGTGCGCAAGAGCCACCCCGACAAGATCATCACGACCCTCGCTTATGCCGGTTGCGAAGTTCCGCCAGACAATCTCGCTCTCGAACCGAACATTTTGCCGTTCATCTGCTGGACTCATACCTGCTGGTTCGATCAGGAGGTCAAGCGGGTCAACCTGGACGTCACGGATGCTTGGCTGTCGCGCCTGAACCAGATCGGTATCTATGAGTATGCCTATGGCGCCTCGCTGGCCATCCCCATGATCTACAGTCGCGACATGGCCGATTATCTTCAACATGTCACGCGCAACGCCAAGGACAAGGATGCCCTTGGGATGTTCACCGAGTGCGGCGCCAGCTGGGGCTTGGACGGCCCCAAGCTGTGGATCCTGGAAAAATTGATGTGGAATCCCGAGCAGGACGTGGAGTCGCTGACCGCCCGCTGGTGCGACGCCCTATTTGCCGGGGCATCCCCAGCCATGCAGCGCTACTTCAAGGAACTCGAGCAGCTTCGGCACAAGAACGGTCCGCTTCTCAAAGGCATTAACGATTTCGTGATCTGGAAACACAAGGTCGAACCGTTTGACGTGCAGGACATCTTTGGGGTCTGGCCAAAAGAGGGTCAGCTTCGGCTCTTCCCGCCCGACGATGTGGCTCGATGCCAGGCGATTTTGAAGGAGGCCGACGAACAGGCTGGAACGGAGGTCGTTAAGGATCGGATCGCCTATTTCGCCTCCACCTTTAGGCTGACCGAATATGCCTCCAAGACCTATCATGCCTATGCCAAACTTAACGAGAGTCTCTGGACGAACGCCGATCCAAGGCAACTGATGACCGAGCTGATCGAGGGCGATGTGAAGGCGCCCGAGACGGACGCCCACGAATACGCGCTGCGCCTGAGAGAGCAGGATCACACCAGATTCCGCGGTCCCTCCATTATCCTGAGCGGCAGTGGGCTGGCGGTCCGCGAGATTGTCAAGAAGACAGCCTGGGAGGCGGTCGCCAAGGCTTTGGCCGAAGGGAAACGGGATCGGGAGACGCTTGTTGCCGCGGCCGAATCGGCGCTGCTGGAAAACGCGCCGCCACAGGATTTGACCGTTACGCCCGTCGGTCAGAAGCGCATGGAAATCCTGCGCTCCATGACGGGCCGCCTCGCTTTCGCGCCTCGCGTCGTCGCCCCGCCGACAATCGACGGAAAGCCGGGCGAGTCCCTGTGGCAATGGAATGATCAGCAACCCTGG